>CAZJYO010000149.1:0-7105 GCA_964550275.1 uncultured Chitinophagales bacterium | reverse complement strand
ATCGAGTACCAGGATCTTGTGATTAATGCAGGTCTTCGTCTGGACGTGTTTGATACCGATGACATCCAGTTCATTGATGATCCGACCACTCCGGAGATTGAAAGCGCCGAGAATCCCTCCATTGATCCGACGACAAAGATGTACAGGGAAACCGGCATCAAGTCCAAGGACGCGTTCATGGCGGTGAGCCCGCGCCTTGGTTTCTCATTCCCCGTGTCGGATAAAACCGTGTTTCATTTGCACTACGGGAAGTTCCTTCAGGCGCCGGCGCTCAACCAGTTGTACACCGGACGCCGGGTTCAAGGCGTTTCTTTTGAGGGCGGAAACTTTATTCCCAACCCCGTGGGATATGATCTTGACCCTGTTCGCACTACGCAATATGAGATCGGATTCACCCAGCAGATTTCCGATTATGCTTCATTTGATCTGACGGGCTATTACAAAGACATCAAGGGACAGATACAGGTGGTAAGACAGAACGTGACGTCATCTTCCGATGCCGCTGCGTACAACACGCTGGCCAATGGCGACTTTGCGACGACAAAAGGCGTTGAACTCAGCGTCCGTTTGCGAAGAATCAACCGCTTCCAGGCACAGTTGAACTATACATTCGCCGATGCAAAGGGTACCGGCTCAACATCAGCGTCGGGGATTTCCTCGGTGGAGAATGAGACGCTTTATCCGACGGTTATCTCACCGCTGGATTTCAATAATGCCCACCGTGGTTCGCTGAACATCGATTTCCGGTTTGGAGAAAATGACGGCGGTCCGATTCTTGAGCGGTTCGGCGCCAACATATTGTTTACGTTCAACAGCGGTCACCCATACACGCTCTCGAATGCAACAGCTGGTCAGCAGGGTCCTGAACAGGGAGCACTTGTTGAGAACGACCCGCGCAACAGTCAGCCGCTTGAGTCGGTGAATGCCTCCACGACACCGTGGAATTTCAACATCGATCTGCGGCTTGACAAGACGTTCAACCTGGGGCCGATCTCAACGAATGTGTTTATTTATGTGCAGAACCTCCTCAATACACGCAATGTGTTGAATGTGTATCGCAGGAGCGGGAACGCGGATGATGACGGTTTTCTTTCAAACCCCGACCTGAGCAGCGCCATCATTGCAGGTCTCGGTCCGCAGTACGTAGAACTGTACCGCGCGATCAACCTTGCAAACGGAACCCATTATTTCAATACCACCGGAGAAGATCTGTGGGGAACGCCGCGCCAGATCAGGTTCGGAGCAAAGTTTGAACTCTAATCAACAGACGACATGAATACCATGATTGCGGTTGATCATTTCATTTCTGGAGAGATCATGAAAAGACTATTCCTCATGGCTTGCATCATAACAGCGTTGGTTGTGCAAGGTGCGAGTCCTCTTGAGGGGGCGGAACGAAAAGGACAGCAGAAGGGTCCACAAGCTCCTGAGAGCGTCCTTGGTAATCCCCTTTCCACCAAGCTCAATATCAACAGGATATCCGCGTGGTACCGCGCAAACGGAGTGGAAGAACGAAATCCGAGCACGGGAAATGCCGGATTGACTTTCCCCCGTGGAACGGCGGATGCGATTTTTGCTGCTGGCTTGATGTGGACCGGTATTCATAATGACGGCAGAACGCCCGAGCTCCGCACCAACGGTTCAAGCTATAACACTGGTACGAAGCCGGGAGCAATTATCGGTTTGCGCACCGGTAACGCGGAAGATCCGGGTGCGCCCGATGTCCGGATTTTCAGAATCCGTCGTGATTACGTTACTGCCGATTTACGCCAGGATGCGGCCGAAATCAATTCCACGTCCATTAATAGCGTGACGGACGCGCAAATTGCCGAGGTTCGCAGTCAGTACGCGACCGACTGGGCCGCATGGCCGTGGCAAAAAGGCGCTCCGTTCTATGACAACGGCTACGTCGGCCCCAACGGCGTTGATACCGTTGGCGCCGGAAACAGCGTCTTGAACTGGGGCGAGGACGCAAACAAGAACGCCATCCTCGATGCTGGTGAAGACGCTAACCTCAATGGCGTGCTGGATGGAGAAACACCGGGAATTGCGGATGCTGACCAGGTTATCTGGTTTGTGGGAAATGATATCGGCATTCTTCAGCCGTGGACAAACATCGAAACGGGAATGGAACTTCAGACGACAATCTGGGGATACGCCCGTGCCGATGCTCTTGGAAATGTCCTCTTCAAGAAGTACCGCCTGATCTACAAAGGAACAGCGCTTACGCCTTCCAACGCGACCATCACGAATATGTATATGGCACAATGGTCTGACCCGGACCTTGGGGACGCGGGGAATGACTTCGCGGGCTGTGATACCAATCTGAGTCTCGGATATGTGTACAACGCGGTTTCTGTGGATCCTGATTACGCTGATTTTGATATCGCACCTCCTGCGTCAGGTTATGATTTCCTTCAGGGTCCGCTGGTTGCTGGCGTTGCCGGTCAGGACCTGAACAAGAACGGCATTGATGATGCGACGGATTTTGGAATTTTTGATCTTGAACTTCGCGGACCAGGGTTCATTAACTTGCCGATGACGGCATTCATTTACTTTGCCGCAGGCGGTACGTATAGTGATCCTCCATTTACAGCCGCAGGGGGAATTCAGTGGAACCAGATGTTGCGCGGTTTGCCGCCAACGCCCCAGGGGCCGCCTGATCCGCCCCGGCTCAACAATCCCATTACAGGACTGCCGACATCATATTGGCTCAGCGGCGATCCAGTTGCCGGTACCGGCTGGATTGATGGTTCGATTGACCAGCCCGGGGATCGGCGCGTCATCCTTGCGACCGGCCCATTTACGATGGCCGTTGGTGACACCCAGGAACTTGTTTCAGCGGTTGTGTGCGGTCTCGGCAACGACTATAAAAAGAGCATTACCGTGTTGAAGTTTAACGACCGTTCAGTTCAGCTCGCGTATGATAATCTGTTCAATCTTCCGAAAGCGCCGCCGCCGCCCGTGGTCAAGATTGTTCCGCTTGAAAATCAGCTTCTTCTGGACTGGGAATTCGATTCGGCGGCCGTTGCAGCAACGGAAAACACGGTGTTCAGGGGCGGATATGCGTTCGAGGGGTACAAGGTGTACCAGCTTCCAAGTGCTTCCGCGAGTCTTGATGAAGGTGTTGTTATCGCGAAGTTCGACCTTGTTAACGGTGTGACGACAATTTCGCAGGAGGCCTTTGATCCGGTCTCCGGTGAAGTGCTCGTGCTTCCCGTCCAATTCGGAACCGACAACGGCGTGCAACGCACGCTTGCGGTTTCGACAGATGCTCTTAGGACCCGCCCGCTTGTTAATGGCCAGAGCTACTACTTTGCAGTGACGGCATACAACTACACTGCTGAGAATCAGCCGATCAAAACGTTGGAGAGCCAGCCGTTGACTGTGGTAGGTGTTCCCGAAATGCCAAAACCCGGAACCCGGTATCCGTATGACATTGGTGATACCGTAAACGTCACAAGCAGAACGCCGGGCAACGAGGCGAGCGTGTACTCTCTTATCTATTATCCCACCCGCGCAAACGGGCATGAGTACCGGGTTCGCTTTGATACGGCGACGGGTGGAAGCCTGCGATGGTCGCTGACGGATATCACCTCCGGTTCGCCGTTGTACACAAACATCTCTGATTTTACCGGTGAAAACCCCTATCGTGTTGCCGATGCCGGTTTCGATCTTTACGTGCAGGGTGCGCCGGTGGGCATCCGGTCTATAACGGATGAAAGCAGCAACCAGAATGTTTTTGGTCCCGCCAGCACCAATCCTGTTTATGCAGTGTTGAATCCGGCAAGTGCTACGAGTACCGATGGCATCAATGGGACGGGACGGACGCAACGTGATTTTGAGATCCGTTTCGACGGCGTCGGCAGTTATGCCGTCAGGGCCGGTGTTCCTCTCGCAAGCGGCGCGCGTTCGGTTTGGGTTCCTTTCTCAGTGTGGGACCTCGGAAGAACGTCCTCTGATTCAGCGCGGCAAGTGTGCGCCATTTTTTCTGATTCCGCGGGAGGCACCGCCAACCGATGGGATGTGACGCCGAATGCCTTTATCCAGGGAGGTGTGTACTTCAGAATCTTCGAACCGCTCTCTGTTGTGACGATTCCCTATCCGGGTGATTCGCTTGCAGTCCATAACGCACGCGTGTCGATCCAGTCCGCCGCGTCAAGCCAGGGAAATGCTGCGTGCGCCTTGTACCGTTTCTTCCTTGCGGATAAGAACTTTGATTTACAGCCGCCGCCAGCCGGAACGACGATTCTTTTTGTCAAGAACCATGAATCGCGGCCGGGAGACACATTCGATTTCAAGGTGGACGCTGTCGTGACCGGTGACCTGAACCTGGCCAAACAGGATGTGCAGGCAATCAATGTCTTCCCGAATCCGTACTACGGCTTGAACCGCGCCGAAACCGACCGCCTTTCCCGGTTTGTTACGTTCAGCCATCTGCCCGAACAAGCGGTGATTCGGATATTCAATTTGGCCGGCATTCTTGTCCGAACGCTGCACAAAGACGATCCCGGGACGCAGTTCATGAACTGGGACCTGCAGAATGAAAATGGATTGCCCGTTGCAAGCGGCATGTACGTTGCCTATATCGAGTTGAAAAATGCAGCAGGCAACGACCTTGGCACAAAGACACTAAAGATCGCCATCATCCAGGAACAACAGTTCCTGAGAAACTACTAACCACAAAGACATTGGCTCACATTTTTTCTGAGAAGGAGAAGTTTGTATGACACGAGGTTTTAATCGACTCCTCGCACTGACAATGGCTCTTGGGTCGCTTGTGGTTTCCTTGAACGGGAGCGCATATGCCGGTCGCGGCGACAAGGCGGGAACATCCGCCGCGCCCGAACTCTTAATTCCTGTTGGAGCGAGGGACCTTGCGCTTGGCGGGTCAACACTTGCGACGACATCCGGCGTTGAAGCGATCTATTGGAACCCTGCAGGACTTGCAAGAGCGACGCAGGGTACGCAGGCGATCTTCTCGCATATGAATTATATCGCGGATATCGGTGTGGACTACATCGCACTCTCGACAAACTTTGAGGGTTTTGGAAGTCTCGGGTTCTCGCTGAAGTCGCTTTCATTCGGTGATATTCCTGTGACGACCGAGGATGTGCCGGATGGAACAGGCGAAACATTTTCGCCGACGTACGTAACGGTCGGTTTGACATATTCACTGCTTGTCACGGATCGTATTTCCGTTGGATTGACCTCCAACCTTATCTCGGAGAGGATCGACAGGGTGAGCGCCAGTGGTGTGGCATTTAATGTCGGGGTTCAGTACAGCAGCTTCGCTTCGGTTGACGGGTTGAGCATCGGGGTTGCGGTGAAGAACATCGGTCCCTCCATGACGTTTGAAGGGCCGGGGTTGCTCCGTCAGGCCGAGGTTATCGATGTCCTGAGGCCGGCATCCTTCTATTCCATTGAAGCGGCCTCCGACGAGCTCCCCTCCACGATCGAACTCGGGATAACATACGCCATTGCCATGGAGGATATGAATACACTCTCGTTTTCAGGCGTTTTTCAGAATCAAAATCTCTCTGATGACGAGTACAAGTTTGGGGCGGAATACGGGTTTCACAACACCCTTTTTGTTCGGGCCGGGTATACTCTCGCCCAGGAAAGCTCCCTTTATATGTATGGACTTACCGTTGGAGCCGGTATTAATTACAAGTTCTCCGATTTGGCTGTGACATTCGATTATGCGTTCCGGGATGTTGATTTCCTCGGCGCAAATCATATATTCTCTATCGGACTGGGGTTCTAAACATACACGTAAATCAAATCGCACTAATTTAATTCATCTTCATAATTCACTTTTCTACAAGGAGCGTACTATGAAAAGATCGATTACTATGCTGTTAATGGTTGTCGTTCTTCTGGGGAATCTGGCATACGGCGCCATTGACGCAAAGAACGCGCGCAAAGCGCCCGTCGCGGCCGAGCCAACAACCCCTCCAACAACCCGCTCGGGAAATGGCAATCTTCCTTGGGGTGGTTTAAGCTGGTCTGTTGTTGATTCCATGGCAAACGTCTATGGAATGGCAAACAGTAGCATTAAATGTGTTACGTATGACCCGGCTTCCGGTGCCCTCGCGATTATTCATCGCGGCGAAGCGTCATATGCAATAGGCAGTGGTCAGCTTTGGTATAACACCTCTGCGGATGGCGGCGCGACGTGGACGAGGGTTGGCGAATTAAATGCCGGCACTTCGGCGACTCTTCGTTACCCGAGTGCGTATATTTCAAATCCGACAAACAGCAGCAACACGGCGGATGTTCTGTTCACATGGTCGGCTCCTCGTCTTGTGTCCGGTGCGTTTGGCGGCATTTCCTACGGCCTTGATCAATACGGTACCGGTGCATCATTTGCTGTCGCAGGAACCGATACGTCAATCAGTTCACAAACAAGCATCTGGGGAACCGCAGGTTCTCCTTCGGTGTATTGGGCATCCGAATCCGGCAATACCTATCGTGTGTGGTCCACGACCGATTTTACAACGGTGAGCGAACAAGTTCCGCCAACCTGGGTTGATTCCCCGGCAAACTTCGCAAATCCGCTCGGGTACATCAACGGATCTTCTACGGCAAGTGCGTCTTATTTCGCGGTTCAAGCGCTCTTCCCCGGTGATTCTGCCGATGTGATCAACTTTGGTTATTCAAAGTCCGTCGATAATGGCGCAACATGGAGTGGTTGGACACGTCCCCAGCCGGACTGGCGCCGTGCGACGGGCCTTCCGACAAGCTGGGACTTGATGGATTTTGACCAGCCTGCCGGTGGCACGGTGGATTACATTGGCGACTTTATTGTTGACAACAGCGACCGTGCTCACTTCTTCAATGTTGTTGTTGATTCTCCGTGGTCTGGAACCGATACCCGTGGCATTCTCGAAACGTACGAAACAGGCTCCGGCTGGGAATCAAAGTGGATCACCATGGACCTGCATGAGCAAACAAACCTCATCTATGGTGCACTTCCCCAGACTCATCAGGATGTTCGCGCTTCCATCAGTGATGATGGTTCCATCCTCGCATGTGTGTGGCTTGATGCAGGAACAGCTTCAGCTACCGATACTCTCCCGGACATCTGGTTTTCATGGAGGTC
>CAZJYO010000148.1:0-7133 GCA_964550275.1 uncultured Chitinophagales bacterium | reverse complement strand
GAAACAGGTAAGCACCTGAATGGTATCGACACTGCGGGCAACGGTTTGCCGGGCGGCGAGAATCAACTCCCTGATGTGGCGCAACAGTGCGGCGCTATCGTTTTTCTTGGAACTCATGGACAACCCCAATTAAGCCAACAGGTCGTTGGCTTTTCTCCGAACCGGCAATTCCGAAAGCTGTTTCGTCAATTTCCCAAACGCATCCGGGAAATCCCGCTCACGGCAACTTCCGAAACGCTGTCTCGGTTTTTCACCGATTAACAATTTCCCAGACAGCCTCTGGGATTTGCGGAAAACCGATCCCGAGCATAACATAGAACTTTCGCCCTATTCCGGCAACAGGTTGTTGCCCAAATCGACCAACAGCTTGTTGTTCTAAATTGGCAATTCTCAATCAGATTCTTCGACCCTGAAAACAAAAACGGGTCTCAGAATGACAACCTGAATTGCAATTGGAAAACTCTGACGCAATGCTACCATTTTCCACCCGCTCCACCGCCACCAAATTCTCCACCTCCTCCTTCAAATTTCTTCTCAACCGGCTGGGCCTGCGGCGAAGCGCCGAGCGAGTGAGCAACAAGCAGCGCTTCGGCATCAAGACCCTTGAGTTTCTCGTGTAACAGATGTTTGTCGGTGTAGCCATCGCGACGCGTGCGCAAGTGTCGCGTTGCGGCCATCGCAAGAACAAAGAGCACAATCCCTGCAATCGTGAGGGCAACCTCCGGCGGTATGACATGGAAATAATATCTGAACGTCAGCACGGAGAGCACAGCGGCAATCAAGCCGGTGCGCAGCAAAAGGTGGTCACGGATTATCAACCCTCTGACGACGTAGGCAAGTGGCGTAAGAGCAGTGAGTGCATAGAACAGGAATGCCAGGGAAATATCCTCTCCCTCAGCAATCGTTATATTCATCAGCACCTGGTTCAGCTCGCGAACAACGTAGTAATTCCCCGCAGCATAGAATGTTGCAAGAGCAAGAAGCTCTACGATGAACAGGCAGTCTTCATAGGGATGCAGGACTTCCTTAGCTTTGTTTCTGCGGGCAAGAACGTAAGCAATCATAGCGGCGGCCATAGCAGCAAACGGCAGGATTGACTTCCCGACCGGTCCACTCTCAAGCAACGGTGTGAAGACAATTCCCAGTACACAGATGTACGCCGCGGCTGTCACCAGCCGGTCGGCAAAACGCACAACGCCCCAGACGAGAAACGGCAAAGCAATGAGCCATGGAATAACCCAGAACGTTGTTCCTGCAGCCATGTCCAGGTAAAGCCACACCGCGCCACCGATGGTAAACCCGAGCGACGTGTACAAAAGCGCATCATCAATACCGGCCTTGTACAGATGTCGGTGCTTGACGAGAAGTTCGAGCGCCACAGACAACGCAACTCCCACGAGAATACCGACAACACCAAGTCCACGCTCGCCAATCAGCGTAACGAACAAGAACACCATTCCGGAAAATCCGCTCAGGGCGATATACGAAAAAATGAACAGGGCAATCCGGATGAACAGATTGGGCGTGTAGAGTGGTGTTGTACATTTCGCCTTGATGGCTGCATACTGGTCGTCAGAGATGATGCTGCTGGTTCGCCATTGCTTTGCTTCACGAGAGGTCTGGAGTGCATCGAGCCATTCTGTGTCATAGGCAATCATGGTCGGCCCAGGAACTTCTTATAATTGAAAACAAAATAGATAATCGCTCCACACGACGCAATGAAATAGAAGTACAAGCCGAACGACGCCAGGAAAAAATGCCTGAACATGTAGGTGAGACCGATGTATCCATACACGGCTGAGATGAGGAGAAACATGAATGATTGTTCTCTTCGTGCATATACAATCCCGGCAGAGCAACAAGCCACAAGAAGGATGAAGTAAATCCAATCCTGGTCAAATGAGAATAACGCCGCAATGCAGGCAATGAACAAGATGTGCGAGCCGATGTTCAGCGCGGTGAATGTGAAGTGCCTCTTGATCCCATAACTGTCAAGGACGAGCGCAACCGCGCACACCGCTGCACCAAAACCCAGACCTGTTATGATCAAAGGGTCTGTTGCAAAGATATCCTGCTTCATCATCTCCACCGGCGAAATCGTAAGTCCGAGCCACGAAGCAAGTCCCGCTATGCCCAGCGAAAGGACGCCGCGGTGGTCGTAGGAATACGCAACGAAGAGAAACAGCAGCGCCGGAACCAGCGCGCCCAATCCCCATTGCTGACCGAAGATTGAATACTGATACTGCACGTATCCGATGACGGTGGCAAAAAGGAGACAACCGAGCAACAGGACATAATCGTAGAGCATTCCCGGATTCTTGACTTCCGCATGGGAGTAAGGCCGCTTCTGTCGGGTTGCATACCAGAAACAGATACACGTCAGCAGAGTCAGGAAACTGATGATTGCCTGATGGCCGATGGAATCGATGTTCTGATACACCAATATCCCGACGCCCGTTGTAAAAAGCAGCACGCCGAAGTAGAGCATCGTCTTCAGTTCATAGTAGAGCGAGAACAATGAGCGATCGTAGATGCGCGTGAGGTGTGCGCGTTGCTCACTGGTGATCAGTCCCTCGGCATGGAGCTTCTTTATCGCGTCAACGCGCATGGAGGCTCGCGAGAGTGATGGAGTGTTGGAGGAATGGGGTCATCGTTGTTGCGGAGATTTACCTTGATTAGTGTCGTTCCAGAATTTCAACAGCAGGTTCCTTGCCGCTACGCGTCTGAACTCCGCCCCGCTCCGTGCATCGGAGATCGGCGTGAACTCGGTGTCAACAAGCGGCATGGCCTGCTCAATGGACTCCCGTTCCCATTTCTTGCCGATCAGAAACTGCTCAACCTTCCGGGCGCGTTTCGTCGTCTCTGCCATGCCGCCGTAGGCAAGTCGGATCGACTCGACAACATTGTTCCGGGGATTGATCTGGAGACGGAACCCGGCACTCACGGTGGAGATGTCGAGGTCCTTGCGCTTGGAGACTTTGTATGACCGGACAAGTGTATTCGGTGGAAGTTTGGGGATGATGACTCCTGTGATCAGCTCATTTGCACGACGCTCGGTCTGGCGGTATCCCTTGAAGTAATCATTGACCGGAACTTCGCGGTTGCCTGCGCTGCTGGCAAGCATCACCCGCGCATTATACGCCATCAACACGGGAAGCGTATCGCCAATGGGCGACGATGTGCCGAGGTTACCGCCCAGCGTTGCAAGATTGCGGATCTGCTGTGAGCCAAAGACAGCAAGCATGGAATGCAATGCGGGAAACGGTTCACGCACTTTTTCAGCGACTTCATTCAACGTCAGTCCGGCACCAAGCGTCATTGCCTGAGCGTCATGGGCATGGTGTCGCAATTCATCAAGCGCTGAGAGATCAAGAATCGTCTTCAACAGCTCGTGACGCTTCGTTACGCGCAGTGCTACATCGGTCGCACCCGTAATAACAACGGCATCAGGATGCTGCTGCTTGAATGCAAGCGCCTCGCTCAACGTAACCGGCTGGAAATATTCCTGTTGCGAGGTTTTACCATTGAACGACGTTGCGGGAATCAAATTCAGCATCTCAGCCACGTGTTCTTCCTGTTCATTCACATGATCCATTCCACCGTGGACACATGATTTCGCTGCGGCTTCCACGATCGGTTTGTAGCCGGTACAGCGACACAAGTTGCCGGTGAGCGCGTCGTCGATCTCGGCACGATCGGGATTATTGGAATTCTTGTAGAGTGAGAAGAGTGACATGATGATACCGGGTGTGCAAAAGCCGCACTGACTTCCCCCCGTTTCCACCATCGCTTGTTGAACAGGATGCAATGCTCCATCCGGAGTTGAGAGGTTCTCCACGGTAACGAGATGTTTGCCGTGTACCATTGGGAGAAAGACAAGACAGGAATCGATTGACTTGTAGTGGATTCGATTGTCGGAACCGGTTTCACCCACAACAACAGTACAGGCGCCACAGTCTCCCTCGGCACAGCCTTCCTTTACTCCTTTATGGCCCGGAAGACTGCGGAGATAGTTCAAGACCGTCGTAGTTGGCTTGTTTGGCGAATCGCTGAAATCAATTTGCACCAAACGGCCATCCAGAACAAACGAAACCACGGACATACGTTGACCCAAAACCGTTACGAAGAAAAAACAGGGACTTTATGTGTGCCTATGGTAGCGATTCAATATGGAAGTTTCAAGCGTACCGTAAGGCATGCCCCACCGTTGGATGCAGCTCAGAAGCAGTAGGTCAACCGTCTCGGTTGACCGCCAAGCCCGAAAAGCGCGCCGATACTGAGCGGACAACCGGGGAGGGTTGTCCTACTCCGGGAAAGATAAGAACTGTCGGCCCTTTACATTCTCCACCTCCTCGATACCTCCTCCCACCACTCTCACTATCACCGTGACAGGTGCGTGGCCGCGGAGCGTATTCCTTTCACCTCCACGATCTTCACTCCTAAAGGCGGATTCTCAACTGCTTGAATCAGGACATTGACCATTTGTTGCAGCGTTACCAGTCCGTAATGCGTCGCCTTTTCGCGTGTTGCCGGTATTCTCTCTATCACCAAATACGCAGGAAGCAACTGGTACGGCCACCGGTGGCCCGGCCCGAGCACATACCAGGGCCTCACGAGGGTTGCATTCATTCCACTCTCGCGAATCAACCGTTCACCTTCAGCACGGACCTCTACGTATGCTCTCATGAAGTTTGCCGGCTGGGTAACGCTGAGATAAATGAAGTGCGCGACCCCGGCTTCCTTTGCCGCAATCACCGACTCGCGCACGGAGACCAGGTCAATCTCCCGGAACTGTTTCGCCTTCGATGGACCCGGGTGTGCAACGCCGACAAGTTGAATGAACGTGTCCGCTGGCCGCACGCTTTGGGCAAAAGTTGAACGATCCAACGCGTTTCCCGCGACGATGGAACACCCCGCCAGTGCTTTGTGCCCGGAACCTTTCCTCACCAGAGCTTTCACTTCGTGTCCCCGTTCAATCAAGAGAGGAACGAGATGTCGGCCAATGTACCCTGTTGCACCAGCTATGTATACCCTTCGAGGTTGACTCAGTGCATCCTCCTATTCATTTGGCAGCAATATCGCCTTTTTATGGGAATCATGCTCAAATAATCACTTCCGGCTTGACTATGTGATATAAATATGATATCATATACATATCATAATATGGGGAGGAACTATGCATACAGTGGTCGAATCAAATGTCAGGAAAGTGAATGGTTACCTTGGTGCCTTCATCGTGATTACCTTGATCGGGATTCTGCTTTTCTTTTTCGTTGGCATGATCAAGAATGAAGACCCCGGATTTCTCTGGTTCATTATTCCACTCTTCATCGCTTTGATCATTTCGATGTCCGGTTTCCTGGTTGTGCAGCCAAACGAGGCGCGTGTACTGGTACTTTTTGGAAAGTACATCGGCTCGATGCGGGAGGCGGGTTTCTGGTGGGCGAATCCATTTGCAACCAAGAAGCATATATCGTTGCGCATTCGGAACTTCAACAGTGAGCGGATCAAAGTCAATGATTTGCACGGCAATCCGATCGAGATTGCCGCGGTGGTGGTGTGGCGCGTTGCAGATTCAGCACGAGCGTTGTTCGATGTACAGAACTTCGAGGAATTCGTCGCCATTCAGAGCGAAACCGCAATCCGCGCGATGGCGTCGGAGTATCCGTATGACGCTCAGGACGAAGAGCGTTCCTCATTGCGTGGCAATCCCCTGGAGATTGCGGAGAATCTGCAAAAACAATTGCAGTCGAGATTGGAAATCGCCGGGGTAGTAGTGATTGAATCGCGCATCACGCACCTGGCGTATGCACAGGAGATTGCCCAGGCAATGCTGCGACGGCAACAGGCACAGGCGATTGTTGCCGCCCGGCAGAAGATTGTCGAAGGCGCGGTTGGAATGGTGGAAAGTGCACTCAAGATGTTGAGCGATCACAATATCATTACTCTTGATGAGGAGAAGAAGGCAACCATGGTGAATAACCTGATGGTTGCACTGGTGTCTGACCGCGAAGCACAGCCGGTCATCAACACGGGAACGCTCTATCAATGAGCGAGAAGAAGAAATTCCTGTTGCGACTCGATGCCGATTTGTTTGCGGCTCTGGAAAAGTGGGCAGCTGACGAGTTGCGCAGCGCGAACGCACAAATGGAATTTCTCCTCAAGGATGCAGTAAAAAAGGCAGGGCGTACGCGGCAGGCGGGCGAGGATGAGTGAGTCAAACGGGCGGTGGATGAGAATTCCCGCCCGTCTCACTTAATGGATGTGGTCATCATTCTGGTTGTCGTTCCCTTCGTTCTCCAGTTCAAGAAGTAACTCAAGAATCCTCTCACCTGTAATTTCGCCTGGAATCAGCACCTCGTCTGCACCTCCCCGGGTCAGTTCCTCAAGATCAGTCTTCTCTTCTCCTGTCATGACCACACGTGCACTCGGCGCCAGACGTTTGATATTGGCGAGAAGCCGGCGCGTGTCTATGCCCTTGAGAAACGTATCCGAAATGGTGACAACCACAATGCGAGCGTTTTCAATGCCGACGTGCTCAAGCGAATCCGGATGGGCAAGATCTCCATACTCCCAGTGGAATCCGCGTTCGAGAACCGTTTTCCCCCGCTGTGCATGATAGTCAACGAGCGTGATGCGGTCCTTGAGTTCCGGCGCGCGTTGTTCAACCAAGTCCAATACCGCCTGCGCAATCCGGAAATGTCCCAGCAGGACAATCTCGCGATCATGAATGTGGGGAGTCTCGCCCTCTCGCAACACCATATTCTCGCGTATGCCAAGTTTCGTCAGCATGTTGACGATGAGGCGGGCGATGCTGCCATTGTATTGAATGATGTACGTGGAAATGAGCGACGTGATAATCATTGAAGTGAGTACAAGCGCGGACAGCTCTTCGCCGACATGGCCGTACCCGACGCCGAGTGCAAGGATGACAAGCGAGAACTCACTGATTTGGGCAAGATTGAGCGCGGTGATAATCCCGACCCGAAGCCCGTCCCGGAGCGCATACACGACCGGTACAACGGCAATGAACCGGCTGGCCAACACAAAGAACACAATCAGAGCAGATTGCGCGAGTACGCCTGCTGTCGGGAGCGGCACTTTCATCCCCAGCGCAACGAAGAACAGGGTAA
>CAZJYO010000147.1:0-7149 GCA_964550275.1 uncultured Chitinophagales bacterium | reverse complement strand
CGATCTGAGATTCAACCGATTCAAAATCGATATGCCACTCGCCATCATACTTCAGGTGATAATTCCTGATTGCGATGTCATTGATTTGCGCGAGATGATCCAGCAATGGATACGATGGAACCGGGACAAGAATCGAATCGCCGGGTTCGCACAAAAGTCGGAAGATGAATGAGTACGACTCACTTGAACCTGAAGTCAGCAGGATTGAATCAGGATCAACATTGACTTCCTTCGCCCGGTAATAGCCTGCAACCGCTGCACGCGCCAAAAGGATCCCCTTGGAATGTGGTTGGTATTTCAATGCCGCGGGATTTGCAAGCGATGCCATTATGGTACGCGGATAGGGAAATCCAGCTTCCGTCGGATTGGAAAGCGTAAGATCCAACAACTCCTTCCCGTTCTTCCTCATCTCTTCAACAAGCCGGGAAAGTCGGTTGTGGTCGCGTTGCCAGTTGGTTCGTGTAGAAAATCTTAACGAGTCAGTCATTTTTACAAAGGTAACGAATACGCGGTTCACGGCAAACAGTCTTCCTTGTAATTCGGGTTGTCAGTTTTTATATTTCTTCACAAACCATTCACTCATCAGGAAAAAGCGAGAACACTCCGCCGCTGTGTTGTGTTGTACTCTCTTCCCAAACATATTGTCGGCTTGCTTCTCTCGACGCTCTGTTCAATCGCATTCTCCCAACCCCCCTTCTTCAAGTACGAAATCCTCAACGTAGACCGCGGGCTCTCCCAGAGCTCCGTCTGGTGCATCACACAAGACCGACAGGGTTTCATGTGGTTTGGCACGGCAGACGGGCTGAACCGGTTCGACGGATACACGTTCAAGGTTCTCAGGGGCAACGCACAAAGCCCGAACTCACTGCGCAACAACACCGTGCGCGCCCTTCTGGAAACTTCGGACACAACACTTTGGGTCGGGACTGTCGGCGGACTGCATTCTTACGATAGAAAAAGAGATCAATTCACGTTTCTCCCTGACAATCCGAAATACTTGCAGTCCCACCTCGGTTCCATCATCAATTCACTTGTCGAAGATGACGCTGGAAATCTCTGGGTTGGATCAAACAGGGGGATTACCGTCATCGAACTTGTATCCGGCGCAATCCGCGAATACGGCATCACCGATCTGGGTACACCAGTACAGGATCAGCGAATACAAATTCACAGGATTGATGCGAACGGCGATATCTGGGTCTCATGCTTTGCGCATCTCTTTCGGTATCGTCGGGGTATTGACCGTTTTGAGCAGGTCCCGATTCCACAAGAACTCTCAACATCATGGCTCTCTCTCTACCGCGATGAGCGCGGCGTATTGTGGCTGGGAGGAATAAGCCGCGCAAGCAGAATCTTTTGGTTTGATGAAACTGCTTCATCATGGAACAATGTCGATCCTTTTCCAGGCTACGCGGAGGGTCTGGCAATCGGCGGGGGAGCAAACTTTGCTGAAGACAAGGAAGGACGGCTCTGGATTGGAACTTCGACGGCGGGCTTGTTGTGGCTGGAACAAGACGGGTTAACACAACTCCATCCCTTCACACCGGGAAGCGGCCCTCCCATTGATTCATTCTATGAAAAAGTCTCGAGCATGTATCTCGACCGGTCAGGGCTTCTCTGGATCGGGTATGACGGCTCTGGAATTGTCAAGATCAATCCGCATCGAAATAAATTCCAACACGTTCTCCTCCCGTCAACAGGAAAAGCCACATCCGGTGACAATTTTTTCAAAGCCATTACCACTGACAAACAAGAACGGGTCTGGCTCGGAACATACAATCAGGGGGTTGCCATTCTGGACAGGAAATCAGGCGGAGTCCTCAGACTGTCCGTCAACTCTCCCCGTCAAGCCCGCATCTCGTCGAACACGGTGCTCGCGTTACTCTGCGACTTGCGCGGCAGTATTTGGATCGGCACCTTAACGGGCCTTGATTCGTACAATCCAGCGACAGGTGCTGTCCGGCACCACAGGCTTCTCGATGATGACCCGACCAACATCCGCAGGAATACCGTGATAACTCTTGCCGAAGATTCCACCGGGCGGATCTGGATTGGCACGGGAACGCATGTGCTCATTTACGATATTGCGCGCGACACATTGGAAACGGCCCTTGCCATCGCAACCCTCGACACACTCAATCCAAACGCCAACGCGATGTGTTTGCTTCCTGCAAAGGAGGGCATCTGGTGTGGTACGAACGGGGCCGGGCTTCTTTTCCTCTCGCCGCAGGGGACGGTGATGAAGCGCTACGTGCAACAACCTGACGACAACAACTCCATTTCCCACAATGTCGTGAAAACTCTTGCCGCCGATCCACGCGGGTTTCTTTGGGTTGGAACAGAGAATGGCCTGAACCGATTCGACCCGGCAACGAATACCTGGCGCGCGTTTTACGCGACTGACGGGCTCTCCAATGATTTTATCTACGGAGTTCTGCCGGATGACACACAGCATCTCTGGGTGAGTACAAACCGGGGAATCACAAAGATTGACGTTCGAAACCCGGAACGTCCCGTGTTTCGCAACTACACGCCTGATGACGGATTGCAATCATTTGAGTTCAACACCAACACATATTGCGCGTTGCCAACGGGAGAGTTGCTGTTTGGAGGCGTGAACGGGTTCAACATTTTTCATCCTGACTCTGTGCGCGACAATGAACATCTTCCGACCGTTGTCCTGACCGGCTTGAAGAAATTCGATCAGCATTTTGACACCGGCGGAGACCTCGCCGCCCTCGGCGAAATCCGGTTTGAGCCGGGCGAATCTGTTTTCTCGCTGGAATTTGCAGCACTTGAGTTCACGAATCCCGCGCGGAACCAATACGCCTACACGATGGAGGGCTTTGACAATGCGTGGGTGTTTTGCGGAACGAAGCGTGAAGCGCGCTACACCAACCTTGACCCCGGCGAGTATGTGTTCAAGGTGAAAGGATCAAACAACGACGGCATTTGGAACGAAGACCCGACTTGCATACGCGTCGTCGTTGTGCCGCCATTCTGGAAAACCACCTGGTTTCTCGGCTCCATGATTATCCTCGGCGCGGCGATGTTCGGCGGAGGTGTGCGGTATCTTTCCACAAGAAAGCTTCGCAAGCGCATCGAAGCGCTGGAGCTTGAGAAGACAATTCAAGAGGAACGGTTGAAGACACGTGAACGCATTGCGCGTGATCTCCATGATGATCTCGCGTCCACCGTGGGAAGCGCCGGATTGTTCGTGGAATCAGTGAAGCGACAACTCCCGGACGCCTCTCAACAGGCAAAGGAGTTCCTGAACAAAACAAGCTCATTGCTTTCCGAGGCGGAAGAAGCGATGAGTGATATTGTCTGGTCCGTGTCGCCGCGTCATGATACGCTCGAAAGTCTTGTCGCGCGCATCCGCATACTCACAGCCGACCTGTGCAAAGCGAACCGGATTGAGTACGAGGTACACGTGAACGGGGATATTGCTCAACACAAGATCTCGGATGACCTTCGCCGGAACATATATTTGATCTTTAAAGAAGCCGTCACAAACGCGGCAAGACATGCGCAGGCGGAACGGATCGAAATCCGCATGAATCTCAAGCCGGCAATGATTGAAATTGAGGTGGCTGACAATGGAAAGGGCTTCGTTCCGGCTCAAAGCGACGGCGCTCCGACAAAGCGGGGACATGGCATGCGTAACATGCGGAAACGCGCCGAGGAGATTGGAGCGGCGTTGACGATTGAATCAACGCCAGGAACAGGCACGACTATCACGCTCAACAAAAGAATGACGCAACAGAGTCATTGAAGCGATACGGCAAAAGGGCTACACTGACGAATGGACAGGGTCATGTGGCGCTCCTTGAATATGGCAATCCTGTATGTAGGGCGACGAGTCTCGTCGCTCTACAAGACCACACAAACAACTCGGACGCAAGGGACCTTTCTGGCAACATGAGAGCTACGATCATGTTGTGCGTGATAGCGAGGAACTCACGAGAGTTATCAGGTACGTGATTAACAATCCTGTGAAGGCGTCCGTGGTTGATTCCTGGAAACAATGGAAGTGGTCTTACCTTATGCCGAAGTTGGAGGAATAATCTCAATCGCCTTAACATCACTACGCGTTGCCATCATCGAAGACCATGACGACTTCCGCGAAGGTCTCGTCCATGTTCTGAACTTCACGGAGGGTTTCACATGCGCAGGGTCTTTCGCTTCCGTTGAAGAGGCGCTTCCCTCCTTCCCGGCGGCCGATGTTGTGTTGCTCGATATTCACCTTCCGGGAACATCGGGTATTGAGGCCATTGCTCCTCTGAAAGCCCTCCATCCGCAGATGCAAATCATCATGCTGACAGTCTTTGATGATGATGACCACGTGTTTCGCGCAATCGTCGCAGGCGCCGACGGATACATCCTCAAGAAAACACCTCCGGCACAAGTACTCTCGGCAATTCAGGATGCGGCGGCAGGGGGAACGCCGATGACGCCGTTTGTGGCGCGGCGCGTGATTGACCTCTTCAAACACTACGCACCTGAACCGGCGGAAAAGCACTCACTGACAACACGCGAACTGGAAATTCTTGGTCAACTTGTGGTGGGGCTGGACAACCGGGAGATCGCCGAGAAGTTTTTCATCAGCCGCGAAACTGTTCGCAACCACATCAAACACATCTACGAAAAACTCCACGTACACTCGAAATCGCAAGCTGTCGCCAAGGCGATAAAGCAAGGGCTTGTGTAGCACTTCAAGAATGACTCATTTGAGTCATTGTACATCTCTTCGCTTCTCTCAAAATTACATCCAGACTCATTCCTATTCCATTTTGAGGGATTCGATACATGAAACTCTTTACTGTTCTCTTCCTCCTGCTGATCACCATGACAGCACATGTGTTGGCCGACTGGACCCAAACCGCCGGTCCTGAAGGCGGAAACATTTCCTGCTTCACTTCCCACAACGGATTCATCTATGCCGGCACGAACGGCGCGGGAATTTTCAGAAGCTCGGACAACGGCGCCACGTGGACTCCGGCAAACTTCGGCTTCGGCTACCCCTATGCCACAGCATTGCTTTCCAAGGGCTCAACATTGCTTGCCTCCACCGTTAATGTTTTCCGCTCAACAGATGATGGCGCGACATGGACGGGCGGGACAGGACTTCCTACGGGAAACAGCATCACCAGCCTTGTAACAGACGGAACCTTTGTTTACGGCGGGCTCACTTCAACTTCCGGCTCCGCACGCGTGTATCGCTCCAGTGATGACGGCGCAACATGGGAACAGTTCAGTACGGGCTCGGCATCATTTGCAGGTGTCATCTCAATGTGTATTGACGGCTCGAACATCTTTGCAGGCGTTTCCGGCGACGGCATTTACAAATCAACCAATCAGGGAGAGACATGGTCACCTGCCTCAGCAGGGTTACCGGGTTTCTCTTATCCGAATCATATCATCACCCATGGGGGAATGCTGTTCACCGGATTAAGCGGCAACAGCGTGTACCGTTCAACGAACAACGGCACTTCATGGAGTGTTTCCGGCTCGGGATTTCCCGCGGGAACAGAGGGCGGTCCGTTTCTTTCAACCGGCACAAACCTCATCGCTGCCTCGCGCACTTCGTCCGGCCAAACACAGCTTTTTCAAAGCACCGACAATGGAAGTACCTGGTCACCATTCGCCCCAGGCCTTCCGCCGGTACAGACACTCAACGTCATGGCTATGTTTGGTTCCAGTATTTTTATTGGATCGCTCGGGCGGGGCATCCTGCGCTCTAATGACAATGGCTCGACATGGTCGCAATCACATGACGGCATCATCAATACTTGGGTTAGAACCGTTGCGGCTAGTTCTTCGGGTGTGTTTGCCGGAACTGCGGATGACGGAATGCACCGCTCTGTGGACGCCGGGACCACATGGGCGCAGAAAACAAACGGCATCCCCGCTCACCTCAAGGTTCGTTCTGTTGTCTCCAAGGGCTCATCAATGTTTACTGTCGGGCAACTCGGTGATTCGGTCCGGGTGTACAAGTCAACCAACAACGGCGACACATGGGCTCACAGTTCAACTCTACCGGGGTTCGTGTTCCCATCACAAGTCACGCACAGAACGGCCGTTGCACACGGAAACGACCTTCTCGTCACCACCGGTAACAACATCGTCTGGCGGTCCACGGATGACGGAGGAACATGGACACCCAGCACGGGAATACCATTCGATCAGTTGAATGGACTCGCCTCGACCGGCACGCACGTTTATGCGGCCGGGATTTCCGGCGCTTACCGATCAACTGACGGCGGAACAACATGGACGCTTGCCAGCACGGGCATACCCCCATTCCCAAATCTCCAGGCGATTGCTGGCTCGGGCGTGGATGTCTTCGCCGTCACTGCTTATACTGCAAGCGTGTACAAATCAACCAACGGGGGTGATACCTGGGCCACGGCCGCACCATTGCCAGGTCCAACCGGTACAGACGTGATGATGATCGGTTCAACCGTGTTTGCGGGAATCGGAAACGGTGGAGTGGCTATGTCAACCAACAGCGGAACATCATGGACCCTGATCCGTACGGGTTTGCCCCTGCTGGGAATTGTATATCACATACTGGCAAACGACGCAACATATCTGTACTGCGGAACCGATGTGCGCGGCGTTTGGAAGAGGCCGCTTTCCGAACTTGTCGCCGTCAGAGAAGTTGAAGGCTCAGCGCCGGAGTCATTTGTTCTCAACCAGAACTATCCGAACCCGTTCAACCCTTCGACGATGATTTCGTTCTCAGTGACGGAACAGTCCGATGTTACGCTCTCAGTCTATGATCTGCTTGGACGTGAAGTGGCAATGCTGGTTCGGGAACGGCTTCAAGCGGGAAGTTACGAAGTCGAGTTTAACCCTCAAAACCTTTCATCAGGAACTTACTTGTACAAATTGAGTGCAGGGATCTTTTCGGAAACAAAGAAACTGCAGTTGCTGAAGTAGTCGAAAGCTACACATCCACCATCAAAACCCTGTCCGATTGGGCGGGGTTTTTTGTTTTTGTCAAATGGCATCGGAATTCGACATGCGGCCCAAATATCCGGTCACGGTTTATGCCTCCCGCCCGGCCTTCTCCGGCCTTGTCCGCCCCCTGAGCGCGGTCCGCTCCTGCGGTTTCCTCCACGCGGTTCGCGATGAGCTCTCTTT
>CAZJYO010000146.1:0-7184 GCA_964550275.1 uncultured Chitinophagales bacterium | reverse complement strand
GACCCAATATCCTTTCAATCTGGCGACGGAAATTGGGTTTGAGCTGTCCCCGATTTATGTACCAAGATGAATGTTAGTGTTTTCCCTGTTCAGTCCAATGGACGGATCGTATCATGGGCGGTGGAGGCTCGGTCGTCTCGCACGAAGAGACAAGTATAAGGAATATGGTTGATATGGCAAATCTCATGCACACGTTGATGTTCTTCGATGAAATGTATATCTGAAATTGCCTTGAATTGTACGTAGACATCTGCCGTGTATCAAGAAGATGAATAAGAGATATCGACAGTTGCTCCTTCACACTGAATTGCCACGGGCGGTCACCAACCACTTGGTGACCAATAAGCATGGCGATTCGTCAATTACAACTTCCGCCACGAAATGCCTGCCACAGGCAGGGTTGATCCCAACACCGACCTTTGGCAATGCCATCCCTTCGGGAAGGTCGGTGTTGGCGTCCACCAAAAGATACTACCGAAGATGACAGCCATAGCTTGAGACATTCTTCAGATCCCACTTACATTTGCTCCTTCACACTGAATTCTCTATCTTTTTTCAGGCCTTTCACAAGACTCATGGGCCGAAAAGTTCTCATCATCGCTCATGATTCCCCGAAGCACTCTTGAATCTCGTTATTAAGAACATCAAACAATTGGTTACAGTGTCTGCCGAAGGTGGTAGGATGAAAACCGGTTCGGAGATGAAAGAGCTTGGAATTATTGAGGATGCGGCGGTTGTCTGCATGGATGGCCGTATAGCTTGGGTTGGGATAACGGGGGATCAAACCGTTCCCGTTCCGGATGGAACATCGGAGATTGACGCGACGGGGAAGGTGGTCCTGCCGGGTTTTGTCGATTCACATACACACATGGTTTTTGCCGGACACAGGGCACACGAGTTTTCCATGCGTGCGAAAGGCGCAAGCTACAGTGATATTGCCCGCGAGGGCGGTGGCATTCTTAGTACTATCAGCCATGTGCGAAAAGCTTCAAAGAAAGAGCTCAAGCGACAGGCCTCACGTTACATGTCCGATATGATGAAGCTTGGTACAACCACTGTTGAAATAAAATCGGGATACGGGTTGGATATGGACTCCGAGATCAAAATGCTCGAAGCCATCAACGAGCTAAAGAACGAAGAAATGATGACCGTTGTACCGACGTTCATTGGGGCTCATGCGATTCCTCCAGAATACAAGGGCAACACAGGGGAGTATGTCCGGTTGGTGAGGGAAAAGATGATTCCCTATGTTGCTGATAAGAAGCTTGCAGAGTTTTGCGACGTGTTCTGCGAGCAAGGATATTTCGGGCTGAAAGAGTCCGGGGAGATTCTTGCGAGTGCCAAAGCGGCCGGCATGTCTCTGAAGATTCATGCCGAAGAGCTCTCTGCGCTTGGTGGTGCTCAGCTTGCCGGGAACATCGGAGCTGTTTCCGCTGATCACCTTGAGCATATTACCGACGAAGGTATTTCAGCACTTCGGAACAACAAGGTTGTTGCAGGATTATTGCCCGGCGTTTCCTTCTTTCTGAACCATGGTTATGCCCCGGCCCGTAAACTCATCGACGCAGACGTTGCGGTTGCCATTGCCAGCGATTTCAATCCCGGTTCCTGCATGTCGTTTTCCATGCCGATGATGATGACCATTGCCTGCACCCATATGCGGATGTCGCCGGAGGAGGCGCTTACCGCATCGACGCTCAATGGAGCCGCCGCGTTGAATATGTCGGCAACACACGGAAGCATCGAAGTCGGGAAACAGGCCGACATGCTCATCGCGGATATCCCCGACTACCGTTTTCTCGCGTATCATTTTGGACACAATCACATAACCACCGTTATCAAAAACGGCACCATTCTTGAGTTCTGAAATGCCAACACCATCCATAGTTGAGTGCGTACCGAACTTCAGCGAAGGCCGCAACATCAAGACCATCAACGCGATTGCCGGCGCGATCACGCGCGTCAACGGCGTGAAATTCATCAGCGCTGAGCCGGACAAGGATTACAATAGAACCGTCGTGACCTTTGTGGGTACACCCGACGCCGTTGTAGAGGCGGCATTCCAGGGAACGCGCACGGCGTCCGAGCTGATTGACATGAGGGAACACTCTGGAGAACATCCGCGCATCGGTGCAACAGACGTGGTTCCGTTTATTCCCGTCTCCGGCGTTACCATGAAGGATTGTGTTGATCTTGCCAACAGGTTTGGTAAACGCGTTGGAGACGAGCTTGGCATTCCCGTGTATCTGTACGAAGAGGCCGCTACCCGACCTGAGCGAAGAAACCTTGCTTCCGTGCGCAAAGGCGAGTACGAAGGGCTTGCGGCAAAATTGCAGGATGCTGCGTGGAAACCGGATTTTGGTCCGGCGGTTTTCAACGAGAAATCCGGAGCCACTGTTACCGGTGCTCGCATGTTCCTCATTGCGTACAACGTGAACCTCGCAACAAATGACCAAAAGGCAGCGCAGGAGATTGCGCTGAGTATTCGCGAAAGCGGCAGAGTCAAAAAAGGATCTGACGGAAAGCCGGTTCTGGATGCAAAAGGGGAAAAGGTGATGGTTCCGGGAACCTTGAAGGCGGTGAAAGCGATGGGTGTGCTTCTTGATGCGCACAACATCGCGCAGGTTTCCATCAATTTGGTGAATTACAATGTTACTCCTCCCCACGTTGCGTTTGAAGAGGTGAAGAAGCAGGCGCAGGCACTTGGCATTGAAGTGACAGGGAGTGAAATCGTCGGCCTGACGCCTAAGGAAGCGTTGGTGATGGCCGGGAAGTTCTATGCACCCGGTTCGACCAATGACGACCAGCTTGTAAAAGTTGCTGTGGAAAAACTCGGACTAAACCAGCTTGATGTGTTTGATCCGGCAAAAAAGATTATCGAATATCAATTGTAGGTATCACTATGCTTGTGCAGAAAACTATCAACGGATTTCTCGAGGAGCTCGCGTCGAATTCTCCGGCGCCGGGAGGCGGAAGCGTAGCGGCGTTGGCCGGCGCGGTTGGCGTTGCGTTGACCTCAATGGTGTGCAACCTGACGATCGGGAAGAAGAAGTATGCGGATGTCGAGTCTGAGATGAAGACGACTCTTGCGCGTGCGGAATCACTGAGGTCCCAGTTCACCGGACTCATCGACAAGGACACGGAGGCATTCAACAAGGTGATGGAAGCGTTCAGTTTGCCCAAGGAAAATGACGCGCAGCGTGCTCTTCGTGCCGCGGCGATTGCAGGTGCCACGAAAGAAGCAACCATGGTTCCCCTCGAAGTGATGAAGCATTGCATTGACGCGCTTGCGCTTGCACAGGAAGTTGCCGCGAACGGCAATCTCAATTCCATCAGCGACGCAGGAGTGAGCGCGCTGATGCTTCATGCCGCGTGCGAGAGTGCCGCGTTGAATGTGCGCATCAACCTGAAAACGCTTGATGATGCCGAGTTTGTCGGCTGGAAAACCGAAGAAGTGGATTCATTGCTGAAGACCAGCAAGATGATGCTGGAAGAGGCAATGGATATTGTCGCCGGGAAAATGAACGCTCAGTAAGAGCTTTCGGCAAGCGCAACAAGTGATGCGATGGCCGCAGTTTCCGTGCGCAGCCGTCGCACCCCAAGCGTTACCGGAGAAAAACCGACCTGCATCGCCTTTTGTATTTCCTCTGCTGTAAATCCCCCCTCCGGTCCGATGCACACCGCAATTCTTTGACCCTTCAATGATTGTACAGAAACATCGAACCCGGTCGTTGCCTTTTCGTGCGGGATAAGTTTCAACGCACATGATGACGTCTGCGCGAGAAAATCATCAAATGGCGTCAGTTCCTTGATGCCCGGCCAAATGCATCGCTGCGATTGTTTCATGGCTGCAAGAGCGAGCTTTTTCCAGCGGTCTATTTTGGCGCTCTGCGGGATGGTGCGCGATGTTTTCAGGGGAATGATGGAGCGGACCCCGAGTTCCGTGCATTTTTCGACAAGAACATCGAAGCGCGCCGCGTTCTTGAGGAGTGCAACTCCAAGAATAATGTCACAAGGATGTTCATGAAGCAATGCGTGGGTCGAAAGAATTGTGCAGTCTGCGGAGGTTCGTGCAATACGGTCGATGGTTGCTTCGTATGCTTTTCCCCGTCCGTCGGCAACGATGATACGGTCATGGACCGAATGCCTGAGAACCCGCGCAAGATGTTCGAGTTCCTCTCCTTCAATACGAAGGCGATTTCCGGAAACAAGCTCCGGCGGCGTGTGGAAAAAATCGGCGTTAGAAAGAGGAGCGGACATCGAAAATGAATTGTCCCTTGCCGTACTCGTTCAAAGCAAATTCCGTCCGCACAACCAGACTGTACGGAAGCATGAAGTGGAATCCGCCGCCGTACCCCGAGGCAAATGAATTGAACGTGAGTTTGTCGCCGCGATACCAGGTGACACCGGCGTCCGCAAACAACGCAAAGCCCAATCCCAATCGCCAGAACGAAAACTCGGGTGGAAGGGAAATGAGACGGAAGTGATAGGTTCTCGGCTTCAAGATCGGTATGCGAAGCTCGACGGATGTGCCGAACATGTTCTCGCCTTCATAAACGGTCCGGAAGTTTCCGCGGATGCGTTCGCCGTATCCGAAAAATGCGTGGTTGTACGTGGGAATAAAACCACCCGATACTACTGATCCGTGCATGCGTCCGGCAAGTGATGCGAAGTCGGTAATGGGAAGATACCCCCTTACGTCGCCCCCGAAACGCGCAAAGTTGACGTCTGACGTTCCAAACCCGAACTTTGTCACAGAGAACCCGAGGAACTTTCCCGAAGTCGCATATTCTCTCAGGTCTCTGGAATCATATGCGTAGTTGAGGGTTCCGGTCATGAATGCATCTTTTCCCGAAGGAGAAACAGTTCTTCCGGGCTGATACTGATCGATCTCCACAATTTGGTATCCAAGCTTGAACCCGCCTGATTCATACAGCGAAAACCGCTTCCCAAGGGTGGCGTCAATGTCAAAATGATTCTCGTCGAAATCGCCGGTGGTTGCCGCCGCGATTTCGCTTTTGTTCCTGATCCGGGAGTAGGCAAGCGTACTGCTGAAATACAGATTATGTTCGCGACTGATTTGCGGGTGCGAGAAGAACAGACTCAGTGAAGGGTTGTAGCCGAACACGACGGACCCGAAGATCTTCTGATTGCGGCCACCGAGATTGTTATGGAGTACCCCTGCGCCGTAAAACGGCCTCTTCACGTCTCCATCACGAAAGCCAAAAATGGGCACCGGAATCAGATACCAGCGCTCAGTGACATCCACGAAAAGAATCCGCATGCCAACCAGGGTATCCAGGGTCATATCGACCCGGTTAAACAATCCCAGGCTGTAAATGCGGTTGCGGTCGTACTCCACGGCTTCGGGTGTCACCACACTCCCGGGCCGGATGGTCATTTCATCAAGGATGACATACGATTTGGTAACGAGATTCCCGGAAACAAAAATGGTATCAACAACGCCGGAAAAGCCGCCTTCGGGAACGCGGGCGGTTTGTGCCAACGCCGTTGCAGGAAAGAAGCAAAGAAATGCTAGGAGCCGGAGAAGCATCGCGTCCTCATACCATATGCAGTCGGGATGATGCTCACCGCGGAGACGCTTCCTGTTCCATGTAAGATTCTATCGGGGGGCAGACACACATGATGTTCTTATCGCCATACAGATTGTTGATTCGTGCAACGCTCGGCCAGAATTTGTTGTGTTGAACATGGGGAAGCGGATACACGGCCTTCTTGCGAGAGTAGGGATGTCGCCATTCATCACTGAGTGCTTCCTGCGCGGTATGAGGCGCATTCTTGAGGACATTGTCGACGCGGTCAGCTTTTCCATCAATGACTTCCTGGATCTCCGCCCGAATGGCGATCATGGAATCTGCAAAGCGATCCAGTTCTCTCTTGGGCTCACTCTCTGTTGGCTCAATCATCAATGTGCCGGGAACAGGGAAAGACACCGTCGGCGCATGGAAGCCGTAGTCCATCAAACGTTTTGCGACATCTTCCGCTTCAATGCCTGCTTCCTTAAAAGGCCGCAGATCAAGAATGAATTCGTGAGCGCAACGTCCGCTCGAACCGACATACAAGATCGGATAGTGCTTGGCAAGACGTTCCTTGAGATAGTTTGCATTCAGAATTGCGACTTGGGTTGCTTCCGTTGTTCCTTTCGTTCCAAGCATTTTGATGTACCCGTAAGAGATTAGCAAGATGCTTGCACTTCCCCACGGCGCCGATGAAACCGCGCCGATGGCTTTTTCACCGCTTGTTTTTACCAACACATGTCCGGGGAGATACGGCGCGAGATGTTTTGCTACACAAATGGGTCCCATGCCCGGTCCGCCGCCGCCATGTGGAATGCTGAAGGTTTTGTGCAGATTGATATGACAGACGTCGGCACCGATTGCGGCTGGACTGGTAATCCCAACCTGTGCATTAAGATTCGCGCCGTCCATATACACTTGCCCGCCATACTGATGAATAACGCTGCAAATTTCCCTGATGGATTCCTCGAAAATACCGTGCGTCGAAGGATAGGTAACCATCAGACCCGCCAGAGTGGAGGCGTGCTGCTTGGCGAGGTTCTTCAAATCGGCGACATCGATATTTCCATTTTCATCAGATTTCACCACGACAACCTTGTAACCTGCCATCACTGCGCTTGCCGGATTTGTGCCGTGTGCAGAAGCAGGGATGAGGATGATGTCGCGGCCCGTGTCGCCTCTTTTATGGTGATACCCGCGAATAACCATCAGTCCGGCGTATTCTCCCTGTGCTCCGGAGTTGGGTTGGAGAGAACAGGCGTCAAATCCGGTTATGGCACAAAGCTCTGCCTCAAGTTCCCTGAATACATCACGATATCCTTTCGTTTGTTCCAAAGGAGCGAAAGGATGCATTCTGGAAAATTCTCTCCATGTGATCGGATACAATTCCGATGTTGCATTCAATTTCATCGTGCAGGAACCAAGAGGAATCATGGAGTGGGTAAGGGAAAGGTCTTTCGTCTCCAAACTCTTGATGTATCGTAACATTTCTGTTTCCGAGTGGTGGTCATGAAACACGGGATGCGAGAGATAAGAGCTTTCTCTCTTGAACGGCTGTTCAAATGGAACGGCAGCAAATGAGGCGCCGTTGGTTGATCTCGATATCCCTGCGGCCTCGGCGAAAACAGCAGCAATCTCTGATACGTC
>CAZJYO010000145.1:0-7227 GCA_964550275.1 uncultured Chitinophagales bacterium | reverse complement strand
TCTTTCCGCCCGGTGACAAACTCCCTGAGCGGCATTTATCAACTTTCGCTCTCGCGGGACGGCAGCAAGCTCGCCTTCTCGTCCCTGAACAACTCCGGGTTCGATCTCTTTATTATGCGCAACCCGTTCGAGAAACCGTCGAAGGGCGAAGAGATAGAACAGACGGAATTTTTCAAGCGACGCCAAAAGCGGCACGAGGCACAGTTACCTCCGGTGCCGGCCGCGGTTACCGCACGCGACACAACCGCGGCGGATTCGACAGGACTCTACGGCGATGACATTCAAATCGATTTTGGCGCGTTCGTTCCCGAGGGTGGGCAGCGTGACAATGTGCCGAATGATTCAGCGATTGCGCGGCTTCCGCAAATTGCCGGCAACGTGGACGAGGAAGGTAAATTCAAAGTCAGCAAATACAAACTGAACTTCTCGCCGGATATCATTTACGGGAACGCGGGCTACGACACGTTTTACGGCGTTACCGGCACAACCATCATGGCGTTCAGCGATCTTCTCGGTGATCACCAAATTGTGTTCACCACCAACCTCCAGCTTGATCTCAAGAACAGCGACTACGGCTTGCAGTACTTATATCTTCCGGAACGCATTGACTACGGGTTCACGGGATCCCACAGCGCGCGGTTTGTGCTGCTGAATGATATCTACGGCGGGAGTTTGTACCGGTTCCGCACGTTCGGTTTCACCCTTTCGGCGTCCTATCCCATCGATCGCTACAACCGTCTTGATTTTGCCATGAGCTGGTTTAATGTCAACAAAGAGAACATGGACCGGTTTGTTTCTCCTGCGCAAAAGCGCACGGTGCTTGTCCCTTCGATTGGTTATGTGCACGACACGGTATTGTGGGGATTTACGGCGCCGTCCAACGGAACGCGGTATTCGTTCACCCTTTTTGGAACTCCGAAGCTGGGCCTGAACGGCCTAAGCTTTGTGAATGTGATCGGCGACTACAGGAAGTATCTGCGTCTCGGCAAGAACTACTCCTTCGCCTTCCGTCTTGCGGGTGGAGGGAGTTTCGGCCCGACGCCGCAGAAGTTTGTCCTTGGCGGAGTGGACGGCTGGTTGAACTACACGTTTGAAACCGGGTATGTCCCGTTGCAGAATGCGGAAGACTACCTTTTCCTTCAGACGGGACTTCCGCTGCGCGGATACAATTACGGCGCGGCGATCGGTTCCCGCTACGGGATGTTTAATTTTGAATTCCGCTACCCGCTCTTTGCATTTCTTCAGGCCGGGCCGCTTCCCCTGGGTCTGCAGGCATTTTCCGGCGCGATGTTTTTCGACATGGGTTCGGCATGGTCGGATGATCAGAGTCTTGTGCTCTTCACACGCGATGCCAACGGGCGCATCGCCAGCCGCGACCTGATGATGGGCATGGGGACAGGGATGCGCGCTTTCGTCCTCTTCTTCCTCATGCGTATGGATATCGCCTGGCGCTGGAACGGCTATTCGTACTCGGAACCGATGTACTACTTCTCGCTCGGGGCGGATTTCTAGATTACCGTGTGGGGATTTCCACGGTGAATGTTGAACCGCCATTGACAACGCTTTCCACCAGAATGCGACCGCGGTGCAGTTCAGCAATCCACTTTGCAATCGATAAGCCCAGCCCCGCGCCTCCAAGTTCACGCGTGCGTGCCTTGTCCACACGGTAAAACCGGTCAAAGACCCGGCTCAACTCCTCCTGCGGGATGCCGATGCCCGTATCTTTCACCTGAAACTTCGCGGTCCCGTTGTTCTGCTCAACCAATAAACTCACCGAGCCGCCTTCCGGCGTGTACTTGATCGCGTTATCAATAAGATTGAGAAAGAGCTGGCGCAGTCTCACTTTGTCGCCGACGATGGTGATTGGTTCCTGCTTTTGTAACGAAACATGAATGCGTTTCGGCTCGGCGAGCACTTCGCTGTCATCGTACAACTCGGCAACCAGCGTGGAAAGATCAACCTCGCTGAAATCCGCCTCATACAAATCCTGGTCGGACTTTGCAAGCAAAAGCAGATTGTCGATGATCGATGTGAGACGCAGGATTTCCTCCAGAGCGCTTGCCAGGGTTTGGCGGTATTCCTCGGGCGTTTTGCTTGAGCGTAATGCGAGCTCGATTTCCCCTCGCATAATTGTCAGAGGCGTGCGCAATTCGTGGGAAGCATCGGCGGAAAACTGTTTGATCTGTGAAAAAGAATCGCGCAATCGCCGGATCATACCGTTGATGGTTGTGGTCAGGCGGCCAATCTCATCGTCCGGGTTGCTGACGGGAATGGTTTGGTCGAGGTTCTCCGCTGTGATACGTCGCGCTCTGCGCGTTACTTCGTTCACCGGTTTTAGCGATGTGTTGGCGAGATACAATCCGCCAATCACCGAGGCAATGAGCGCGATCGGAATAAGAATGAGAAAGATGGAATACAGGTTCTCCAGTGCTTCGCGCAACTCATCCAGCGGGTAGCCGACAAAGATCGTGAAGTTCTTGTCGCGCGTAACGGCCGTCCGGATCGGGTCGCCGCTCAAGTACACCGTCCTGAGAAGTGTTGCCCCTTGCGCGACCGAATCTGTAACGGTCAGAGAGTCGGTTGCAAGACTGATGGAGCGATAAATGATGATGCCTTTTTTATCTGCTACCTGGATATATATTTTTTTCGGACTCAGCAATGTGTGTTCAAAAACCCGGTTCCAGATTTCATCGGCCTCGGCTTCCTGTGCGGTTGAATCAGCGGCGGCTGTGCTGTCCTGTTGAACGACGGGCTGTCGTTGTGGCTTGCGTCGCAGGAGAGCATCAATGGAACGGCGGCTGGGTTTTACTTTGCTTGCCTGCGGCTGGATGAAATCCTGCACCCAGCGCACTTCGTTCGCAAGGGAAATGTCGAGGTTGCTGGTGAGCGTTTCGCTGGTGTAGTAATACGAAACAACGGCGAATGCCGCGAGTGTTGAAACAACAAGCACCGTGTACCAAAAGGTAAGACGGAATCGTATTGATTGTTTGAACATTGCCACCGCTTATTCCTCCTTCATCACGTACCCGACGCCGCGTACTGTATGGATCAGCCGCGTTTCATCCTTCTCGTCAATCTTGTTCCGCAGGTGGTTCACGTACACGTCAATGATGTTTGTCCCCGTATCGAAGGTGTAATTCCAGATGTGTTCCGAGATGGAGGAACGGCTCACAACTCTTCCATGATTCCGCATAAGGTACTCAAGAAGTGCATATTCCTTCACCGTCAGCTCGATGTTCCGTTTTCCCCGTCTCGCTTTGTGCGTCACGAGATCAAGTTCGAGGTCTGCCATGGTCAACGTCGTGGTTTTGTCCCCCATGCCGCCGCGTCTCAGGAGCGACCGCACGCGGGCCAGCAGTTCTTCGACAGCAAAGGGCTTGGTAAGATAATCATCCGCACCGCTGTCCAATCCGGCAACCTTGTCGTCCGTGGAAGTTTTCGCTGTCAGCATTAGTGTCGGCGTGGTGTTGCGGTTCTTGCGCAGGGTGTTGATGAGTTCAAGGCCGCTCATCTTCGGAAGCATGACGTCCAGAATCATCAGGTCGTGGTTACCGGACTGGGCGATTTCGAGCCCCTTGGCGCCGTCATGCGCTATATCGACGGTGTGCCCCTCTTCCATGAGCGCACGCGTAATGAATTGTGCAACCTTCTTTTCGTCCTCGACCAAGAGAATGTGCATAGTGACCCGGCGTTGATGAGGCAATGATACCGGATTTGGGTCTGAGTTGCAAAAATCACCACCAACCCCGCCCTTGTTTTTCCGGCGCAACTTGGTATATTTTTCCGACCACAAACTGATAAGAAGTCAACGAAAGAACACGTATGGAACTTCAGCGCATACAAGAGGAACTCAGACGAAACAAACTTGGCGGCTGGCTGTTGTGCGATTTTCACAACCGCGATCATCTTGCGTATCGTGTGCTGGGACTCGATCCCACCAAGATGACAACGCGGCGATGGTTTTACTTCATTCCAGCAAAGGGTGAGCCGAGGAAGCTCGTCCACACGGTCGAGAAAGGAAAACTCGATGCGCTTCCCGGTTCAAAGCTTGTCTTCCTCTCGTGGGAACAACTTCATGCGAATCTGAAGAAACTGCTGGGGCCTGCGAAGAAAATCGCAATGCAGTATTCGCCGAAGAACAACATTCCGTATGTCTCCATGGTTGATGCCGGAGTTATTGAGCTTGTAAAGGGCTTCGGTCACAAAGTGGTTTCGTCCGCGAATCTTGTGCAGAAGTTTGAGGCCGTTATTGGGGAAGAAGGATATCGCCTGCACAAAGAGGCCGGCGTTGTTATTGACCGAATCCGGGCGGAGGCGTTCAATAAGATTCGCGATGCTGTGGCAGGTAACACCGGAACGACCGAATACGATATCCAGCAGTTCATCATGAAGCGTTTTGCTGAGAGTGGACTTGTTACCACCGATCCGCCGATTGTCGGCACAAACGAACATCCGGCAGATCCTCACTTCGAGTGTACGCCTTCAAACGCGCGACCCTTCCGCCGCGGTGACACTGTGCTTCTGGATATGTGGGCAAAGAAGAATGTTCCAAATGCCATTTACTATGACATCACCTGGGTTGGCTTCATCGGTGACGCGCCTCCGGCAAAGTATGTGAAAATCTTTGAGGCAGCAAGAAATGGACGCAATGCAGCAATCGGATTTGTGAAAGACAAGTTTGCAAAGAACAAACCGTGTCACGGCTGGGAAGTTGATGACGTCTGCAGAAACGTTGTGAAGAAAGCGGGATTCGGTAAGTTCTTCCTTCACAGAACCGGTCACTCCATCGGCGAAGAGGTACACGGGAACGGCGTGAACATTGACAACCTGGAAACGAAAGACGAACGCCTCCTCGTACCGGGATGTTGTTTCTCTGTGGAGCCGGGAATTTATCTTGAAGGAGAAATGGCAGTACGAACCGAGATCAATATGTTCGTCAGGCATGACGGCATTCCGGAAGTGACGGGGGAAATGCAGGAAGAGCTTGTAAGAATATGATGTCTGCGGTCCATCCAATCACATCAAAGGAATATCCAGCGTGAGTCTCTCTGATCGTCTGCGCGAAATGCGCACGGGCTTTACCCGGACATTTTGGGTGGCAAATACGCTCGAACTTTTTGAACGCCTTGCGTTCTACGGGATGAAAGCCGTTCTCGCGGTCTATCTTGCCGACAAAGTAGGCCTCGGCGTTGAATCTGCGGGCGTCCGTGTTGGCTTGTTCTCCGGTTTGCTGTATTCGCTACCGATTGTAGCCGGCGTCGTTGTCGATAAATACGGCTTTAAAAAATCACTCACGGCTTGCTTCGCGCTATTTGCGATCGGGTATTTTCTCATCGGCCTCGCCGGACTGGAGATGGGCCAGGGACTTGTCGGTTCCTTCGGCAAAGAGACGTATGTGACAATTGTTTTGATTCTCACCGCGGTCGGCGGGTCGCTTATCAAACCCTGTATCGTCGGAACCGTTGCAAAAACATCGAAACCGGATGTGAAATCGCTTGGGTTTTCCATCTATTATACGCTGGTGAATCTGGGCGGCGCAATCGGACCGTTGCTTGCGCTCCAGGTACGCGAAGGATTCGGCATTGAGTACGTGCTGATCATGTCGGCCATAACGTCATTCCTGATGATGCTGGGCACAATCATCTTCTTCCGCGAGCCCATTTCCGACGGAGAGCAGGGGCATGGGAAATCCTTCGGTCAGGTGTTTGGGGATATGATACTGGTTTTCAAGAACGTCAAGTTCATTTCCTTTCTTGTCATCTTCTCCGGCTTCTGGATTATGTTCTGGCAGATTTTTTATTCCTTCCCGTTCTACGTCATCGAGGTCTTGAAGTACGAACGGTTCGAGATTCTGGAGACGGTGGATGCGTGGACAATTATCCTTGTCAGCGTTCCCATTACGGCCCTCGTCAAGAAATGGAGCCCCATCACCGCGATGACGCTTGGCTTCCTGATTGCAAGCATCTCCTGGCTCTTGATTGCATCCTCGGCCACGATTACGATGGCGATTGTCGCAATGGCATTGTTTGCGATTGGCGAAGCAACTCAAGCGCCGCGGTTTTATGAGTATGTCAGCAGTCTGGCACCCAAGGATCAAGTCGGCACATTCATGGGCTTCGCGTTTCTTCCGGTTGCGATCGGGTCTTTTGTCGCGGGACCGCTTTCGGGATGGCTTGTGCAGACGTATATCCGCGATACGTTTGACCCGGCAACGATGTGGTACATTCTGGCCATGATCGGATTTGGCTCCACGCTCCTGATGCTGTTGTACAACATGTTTGTTGTAAAAAAGGCAACAACCTGAGGCGCACAGCGACGCAATTCACGTGAGCCGACGTTCGCTTTTTCTCTTCATTATTCTTCTGCTCTTCCTTTCCCTTGTTCCGGTCAGGGCAGGCATCAAACGTGTCTGGGCCATTGACGACGGTGAGCGCGTCAAGAAGAACAACTTGCGCCACCCACAATCAGACGGAAAAAACAATCCGGTGTGGAACGGCTCAACCATTTCGCTCTTCGGTGCGCGCAATGAGTTTGTGGCATTCCAGCTTGTTATGGAAAGCGACAACCGCGGAGCAAAGGAAGTGCAGGTGTTCCTCGACAGCCTGGCAACGCAATCTCCCCACTATGCAATTGCAAATCGATCGAACACCAAAGACCCCTTCATGTACACGGGCAAATACATCGAGATGTTCGTTGAGCACTATGTTGACATCAAAGAGCGGTCAAAGGCGGATTACATTTGGTGGAGTTCCGTGCGTCCCTTGCCTGACTCGGATTACATTGGATTCGTTCCCGAACAATTAATTCCGTTTGAGGCGCCCGCCGGCAAAAAGAAACATGGCCAGGGCGGCGCGCCCTTCAGTATTGGCAAGCTCTCCAATCAAGCGGTGTGGGTTGATGTGTATATTCCCAAAGACGCTCCCGGCGGACAGTACAAAGGAACAATCAGGATCACCGAGCGCGGTTCCGTATCACGATCCATTCCCGTCAACCTTGTGGTGTACAACTTTTCATTGCCTGACGAAACGCATTTACCAAATGGTTTTTATCCGGAGCGGAAATCATTGGCCTCCAGACATGGATTGCCGGATACGTCCGACGCATACTGGGCGATGGTGAGAAAATATCAGATGTTTCTGTATCGTCACCGCGCAAACCTGAATCATCCGGCGTCGCCGTCAGAGTTCCAGCGCAACCTCGCGTCAGTGTATGCGGGGACCTATTTTG
>CAZJYO010000144.1:1831-7293 GCA_964550275.1 uncultured Chitinophagales bacterium | reverse complement strand
TGGCCAGTTCAACCGCTCCTGCACCTCTCCAGTGAATCATTGGTTGAATGTGAAAATAAGATTGTAAACAGCGGGGTGTAAACAAATTGCGGTATCAATATACAAGGATTGTGTTGGAGTTGCAATTTGATGGCGTCAGTTTGCTAGGTTAAACACCGCACACATCGAACTCACCCCCGGCCCCTCTCTTGGAAAGAGAGGGGGGGGTTAGTGCGTGCACGTGAAGGTCAAAGCTCCCCTCCCTTCGTAAGGGAGGGGAAGGGCCTGCCTGCCGGACACGCAGGGGAGAGTTCGAACCCATAAAACGCGCAATTTGCCTTTCGCGCAAATGGTGATATATTTTCCGTCGCAACGAAAGCAGGAAGCATTTCATGACCATCATCCAGTATCCATGCGCATTACATTCATAGCCCAATCGGTTGATAACCGGACCGGAATCGGAAGGGTTGTTCTGAATCTTGCGAGGGAGTTTGTAAAATCCGGACACGTACTGAGCATCGTTGCCCAGCAAACTGAGGATATTCCTTCAGGCGTTCAGGTCAAGAGCGTTGCCTCATTTCCAATGTCCAATGCAATGAGCAAGCTCTGTTTTCGACTTGATGGCTCATCGCGCTTCAAATCAGATATTACCATTGCTTTCGGAGTCGGCCGCGAAGCTGATATTGTCGTAGCGGGCAGTTGTCACCGTGCCGGGATGGAGATCAGGGAAAAGTTCCGAAGGAATCTTCGTTGGCGACGAAACGCCGGGCTGTACGATCTGATTTCATTGCAGGATGAAGAGCGGCTTTTCACAGCGTCAGACACGCGGCGGATTGTTGCAGTATCTAATCTGGTGAAGAGTCAGATTTGTCAGTATTACGCTGTGCTGCCAGAAAAGATCGTCGTCATCCCGAATGGCATCGAACCGGATTGGTTCGAGATGCCGGAAGGAAACAAGATTCGTGCGTCGTTGGGGTTCGGTGATGAAGATGTTGTCATTCTGTTCGCCGGAAATGAGTTTGATCGCAAAGGTCTCGAAACAGTTATTGAAGCCCTGACCCAAGTTCCGTCCCATTGCCGGCTTCTTGTCCTTGGCGATGATGATCCTTCATTCTATAAGAGGAAGGCGCGACACCTAAATGTTTCGGAGCGCGTGACGTTCATCGGCTCCTTACCGAATCCGCGTAGCGCTTTTGCCGTCGCAGATATTCTTGCTCTTCCATCAATCTATGAACCATTTGGAATGGTGATACCGGAGGCGATGGCCGCGGGAATTCCCGTGATTGCTTCCAAAATGTGTGGCGCTGTTGAAGGGTTGGAACATGGCGTGCATGGTTTGTTCCTTGATGATCCTCTTTCGGCGGATGAGCTGGCAAAGTACATTCGCGTTCTGATGGACAATGATTCTCTTGCCCAAAGTATTGTTGCGACTGCGAAATCGCATGCTCGTACCTTACTGTGGGAGAATGTTGCTCGACAAATGCATCAACTGTGTGAGGAAGTTGTGGGAGAAAAACTCGGGATGCTTAACTAATGACCGGGCTCACCCGCAAGTATTATGAGTCCGTAGAATCCTATCACGACAAGGCGGAAGCCTCTCACGAGAATCTCGTCGTTGGGAAAGAAGAGTTGGTTCCATTCGTCAAGCCATCCGGGCTTGTGCTGGACGTCGCCGGTGGGACTGGATTCAATGCCGAGCTTCTCGGGATACAACCAGATCGGTATATCGTAACTGACTACTCAGAGATCGGGTTGCGTCAAGTTGTGGAGCGCAAACGTGGCTCTGCCGTCGCAAGCGATGTAGGTCTTCTTCCGTTCCGGGACAATCATTTTTCAACTGCTCTCTGCAGTTGGTCGCTCGAGCATTTCGAAGAGCCGGAGCGCGTGCTAACGGAAATGATTAGAGTGTGTGAATCGTCGGGGCGAATCATCATCTGGGGCCCAAACTGGGACAATATATTCCGCAAGGACTTTCCCCAGTTTGCGCACAAATCATGGTGGCATGTCCAGCGAGCGCGTTGCAAGATTTTCTTTAGGATGCTTCGGAATGAATTCCTTCCATTCAGATACAAGCCGTTTGTTGATACTGACGTTGCGGCGTTTCATGATCCGGCAAGATATGTTGGCGGCGACACCGACGCCGTGCATTGTTCGCTGTGTCAGGAAACAGTTTTCTTTTTTCGGAAGAAGGGCCTTCGCATCGTTCATGTCTCGGATTTTTCCCGGATGTCAGCATATCTTCACAACGGCGTTTTGATTCGGGCAGTCCGTCTTCTGCTCAAACCGCTTCTTCCGCTCCTGCGGGTGATTCCTTTGGTGCGCTGGTTTGTCATTCGGTTTCCGATTGTTGTGGAGAAGCCCTGAACAATGACTGAAGCCCCGGAAATCGGCTGTGTCGTGCTCAACTGGAATGGTGGGAAGCGGATTCTGGATTGTCTCGGCTCGCTGACCGCATCGCAAGGCGTTCGCACATCAATCGTTGTGGTTGACAATGGATCAACGGATGACTCCATTGTTCGAATACAAAGAACATATCCGGCGATTCACATTCACGAATGCGGCGAGAACGTCGGACTTGCCAAAGCGCGAAACATCGGTGTGAAGTTTCTTCTTGAGCGGAAGCATCGGGTGATTCTATTTATTGATGACGATGCGACCGTAGAGGAAAGCAGTCTCGCTAAGCTTAGTGCCGCCCTGAATTCGGATACAAGAATCGGCATTGTCTCTCCAAGGATTCTGGATGGCAAGAATCAAAACATCATCTGGTACGATGGCGGCAAGGTGAATGTATTCGGGGACACGGTTCATCGGAACGCGAACAAAGCTCTGAGCTCTGTGAAAGCCAATGAGTCATTGCCGATAGAGTTTGCGACCGGATGTTGTGTACTCATCAAGAGCGAGGTCTTTGAATCACTTGGATTTCTGGACGAGAGCTTTTGCGTTTACAGCGAAGACGCGGATTTTTCTCTTCGAGCGCGATCCGGCGGGTACTCCATTCTTCATATGCCAACCGCTGTCGCCAGGCATCTCCAATCCGGCGACACGAAAGGCAACCGCGGAAAATGGTTTCGCGATTACTACGTTACGAGGAACAAGTTTCTTCTTTTTTCAAAGCACTATTCCGGATTGCGAAAGCTGGTTGCATCAACGTACTTTCTCTTGGAATGCGGAATGAGGATTGTGTTCTTTGCGGTTTCGGGTCAGCTACGGAGAAGCGGAGCCATCATTGAAGGGATAAGTGACTTCTTTGCAAAGCGATTCGGAATGAGATACGCGTGAAAATCCTTGTAGTGGATGAAGATAGCATCATTCAAGAGAATCGTACACTGTGGATGTTGATTAGCCGGTCCCCTGAGTGCAATGTCCATCTTGTTGTGCCGTCGAAATGGGGAAGAGATAACTTCACGCCAGGGAATGCCGAACTTGAAATCACTCCAACGCCCGTCATGTTTTCAGGCAAGTCGCATCGCGCTTTCTATCCACACCTTGGCTCGCTTGTACGAAAGCATCAGCCAGATGTTCTCTACATCAACGCCGAGCCGGAAAGTGTTCTCGCTTGGCAATCGGCTCGACTGAAGAAATCATTTCCGAAGATGAAGCTTGTTTTCATGTCGTGGCGCAATATTGATTATCCCGTTGGCGAGTATCCTTACAAGCTACCGTTCTTGAACAGCATTGCAGAGAAGCAAACACTGCAATGGGCGGATCATTGTGTGTGCCGAAACATGTCTGCCAAGGAAATTCTTGCGCGGAAGGGTTTCACAAAGACAACAATGATTCCGCCGGGAGTTGATACGTCTCAGTTTGTTCCGGGCGTGGTCGGCAACACACCAACCTTGAAAGTTGGGTTTGTTGGACGGCTTGTTCGGGAGAAGGGGATTGATTTGGTGTTTGAAGCCGCAGCTCGACTTCGATTCGACTTCCATATCGCTATTGCGGGCGATGGACCCGGGAGGGATTCTTTGGAATCGCTGGCAAAGTCGCTCGGAATCAACTCACGGGTTCAGTGGCGTGGATATATTGTGCGAAACGCCATGCCATCGTTTCTACGCGGGCTTGATGTTCTTGTGCTTCCTTCGCGAACGGCGCGTTACTGGAAGGAGCAATTCGGACGCGTCTTGATTGAGGCAATGGCTTGCGGCGTTCCGGTGATTGGTTCGGATTCCGGAGAGATACCAAATGTCGTAGGAGATGCTGGTCTTGTCTTCAAAGAGGGAAGCGTAGAGGGACTTGTTGCCGGTTTGCAAAAACTGAATGCGGACCGCGCTCTTGCCGCCCGGCTTCGCGATGCGGGATTGCACCGCGTTCGAAAGGAATATGACATAGCGTTGACTGCCGCAAGATTTCAGGAGTTGTTCAAGAAATTGTCGACCTGATCTATTTCAGAATCAGCATTTCCTTCGCTGCTGTAAAACTTCCCGCGACAATCCTGTAGAAATAAAATCCGCTTTGTACCTGCGAAGCATCAAACACCACTTCGTGTAAACCGGCGGATTGTTTCTCGTTGAGAATCACAGCCACCTCACGACCAAGCACATCGAATACGCTCAGCTTCACGTTTGATCCAAGCGGAAGATTGTACCTGATTGTTGTCGAAGGGTTGAACGGATTCGGATAGTTCTGTCCGAGCCAGAATTTGTCAGGCGTCGGCTCAGGGTCTCTTACTCCCGTTGCCCCGCTGATACCAATGGTGAATGTGCCGTCATAACCGCCTGTGCCTGCGTTCGGTGTTGCCGTCATTCGCTGATTCGGCGGATCAGATTGTCCTCCGAAGATGCCGTCCTCTGCGTTGGTTGTCGGATTTATTCCGCGGCCGGCATACAACGGGGTTACATGCACTGCATTGTTCACGCTATCGAGAAAGCAAAACTGCGATGTAACATACGTGGTGGATGAGAGTCGCACCTTGAAGTGTACATGATTCGCGCGTCCCGGATACCATCCCGGATAGCTCGTGATGAACGAGCACTGTCCGTTCGAATCTGTTGACTGAATCCCGCGCATGAAATCCTGTCCGACAGTGTTTCCGCCGGGCTGCACATAGCCGGAATACAATCCGTCTTTGTCGGCATGCCAGATATCCACAAGAACATTGGGAATCGGATTGCAGTCGATATCAATCACCGTGAACACCATGTCAAGCCGAATCCCGTCATGAAATGTGTTCGTATCAACATCAGTTCTGATGTCCTGCCGCAACAAGTTAGGATTGAAATAGTAGGGGCCTTCGGTCTCTTGCGGCGTAAGCCAGCAAGTGCCAGAGTTTTGAGCGCTCGCGGTGGCTTTCTTCCACGGAATTACGGAACCAAGTCCGATGGCTCCAAGTCCGCGTAAGAGATTTCTTCTATCCATGGTGTTCCTTTCTTCAGCGTGTGACTTCTTTGATGCTAAAAGGTGATAAAAGTTTAATTCGTCGTACACAGAGTCAGTCAAGCTGCTCAAGCTTGACCAGATCAAAAAGGACGTATCCCTCATGAAGTTGT
>CAZJYO010000144.1:0-1803 GCA_964550275.1 uncultured Chitinophagales bacterium | reverse complement strand
CACCGAGTCACCCAGGATCCAATCTTTGTATTCTCCAAAACTACCCGCTGATTGTTTCCAGATCGATACAACGCCCATGGCCCAAAAATATGGGGGAAGCGTTCTGATTGTTTTTGCGCTTATCGAGATTCGATATCGGTGTGTTCCTGCGGATGCGAGGGTGTAGTATCGTACTTCACCGGGAAGCCCCCACTGATTTTTCAATCGTATTGAGCAAGACCCGCCGGAGTCTGGCGTGTCTTCCGAAAATCCTACGTCGGCGGTGTCATCAGAACTAGGAATCCATCCTTCCAAGGAGGGGGAGCCATTCAGTTCGAATGAAGTGTCGAGGATGATTCTTGGGTCTGGGACACGAGGAGGAGTCGTTGGTTCTGGTCCGGAGTCCGAGCAACTCAGAGATGCGAGGCCGACGAGGATGAGCGGGGCAATAACTATTGCCGTGCAGCAATATGTTGGTCGTGAACTCACGTCGTTAATCGCTGGCGGTAACCATTTGCCTGTTTCTATCAACCCAATACGCCCATAACACAATCAACCAGCCCGCATTACCCGCAATGGCAACGGCTTGTTCGTTGGGGGGCGGCGGACCAAACAAATTCATGATGTAGATGATGAGAAGGAATGCGATTAATCCCCAGAAACCAAACTTACCTTTGTTCGATTCCGGCGTCGTTGCTTTCACATACATTGCAACTCCCATCCCGAACATGAAAAGCTCCACGATGAGAGTGCCTGCGAAGGAATTCCAAAGCCCGAGCCCGAAAAATGCAGTTGATCCGGGATAGAGAGGCAAGTCGGGGCGGTGTGTTATGAAATCCAGTATCCAATGACTGAACACTCCGGCCGCAGCGACGATAGCAGCAGTGATACCTTTGTTTCGCGCGAAGAGAATGATTCCGAACAACAGTGACCAGCAAAGAGACATCACGAGACTGTGACTGAAGGGATAGTCGTAGAAATCGAGGGGAGTAACGACAGTGTTTCCGGGATTAATGCGAAAATGCTCCACACCGGCAAGCAGAAGAACCGGCCAGATCAAATCCAGCAATTGAACGCTGATGAACATGGTGCCGAGTGATACTTTTGCGGCCGCTTGTTTCGCGGCCATGGCAACGGCGAAGTGTCCGATGAACAAGGTTCCTCCTGGTCCGAATGAAGAACGTACCGCCTATCTGTTTCATCAAAGAGAAAAACCGCAAGACATTCAACCACGATGCAAGAAAGGGCAGGTTGGCCTGCCCTCCTTGTTTGAATGTTCTTCTCGGTTGAAGAATTATTTCAACACCAGCATTTTCATGGTGCGAACGAATGTACCACCGCGATTTGCCGACGCGTTGATGCGATAGAGGTACATGCCGCTGCTCACACGCGTTCCCGAGGATGAATTGCCATCCCACGTGACCTGGTATCTTCCCGCATCCTGATGTTCATCCACCAATGTTCTGACTTCCCTGCCAAGGGCGTCGAAGATCCTCACAGTCACGTGACTCTGCGTTGGCAAATCGTACCTGACCGTGGTTGCCGGGTTGAAAGGGTTCGGGTAGTTCTGCATCAGGGCAAACTCAAGTGGTATGGGTTCATCCAGAGGAACTACACCAGTTGTTCCACTTCCCAGTGAACCGGGAAAGAACCCTGATGTGACAACCAAGCCCGAGCCGGAGGAAGTTCCAACAGCAACCTGTCCCACAATTGCGCGAACCTGGTTTGCTGTTCCGCTCTGTGACGCGTAACCTGAACCGAAAACCGAGAATGGAATGGCAGAGGGTTGAGCGCTCAACATCTCTTTCCCGGCGAAAAACAAAA
>CAZJYO010000143.1:0-7300 GCA_964550275.1 uncultured Chitinophagales bacterium | reverse complement strand
ACCTGCTGATTTGCAGTTAAGCGCGGTGAGTGTGGCACCGACGCCGAGAAGCGCGTGGCCAAGCATTCGTCGGCGCGTCATGGAAAGCCAGGAGGGGGCCATATCTTCACCTATTAATTGATGGTTAGTCAAAGATCGCGCTGCCGCGCACAACATATCTGTTGGAAGAACTCTGCGCGGCTACGGTTTGTGTTGTGTCGTACAGCTCTGGAAAGAGATACATCGGATCCGGCGGCGGTAGTCCGTGTGCCTCGAAGTACTCGCGAATGCCGTCGTCCAACGGTCTCACCCATGGGAAGGTGATCTCGCCCGTTTGCTGATCGATAGTCATCCTTTGTCTCCAATCAAAAATACCGTCTCCCGTGGGGCTCGGCGTCCCGTCAACATTGTAGCGATCAAGCCCAAGAACGTGAAGCAGTCTTTGATTTTGGATTGTACTGGTCGGCTGACCTGAAGGCGGGTTCCAAAACACATCCAGCGCAAAGTAGTGCCGTGAGACGTGTGAATAAGTGGGACCGAGCCGATAGATGTTCTTGAGTAGTAGTTTCCAAGCAGTAGAATAGCGCGGACCAATAGAAAAGAGATTTCGTGGTTTCACTAATTTCAAAATCATGACAGTTGAGGTGTCATCATAAAATCCATCACGGAGGAATTCCCCAAATTGTTTTCCGTCGGCGCGCCTGTAGGCAATTGCGATGTGGCGCTGATCCGAAATGAGCACGCTTAAGAGAGAGAGAACGCCAATGTAACCATCTCCTTTAAGAGAATAGAGGTCTGGCGAGAGAAGTTGGAACTTTGCCCGCTCAACGAGGCCGGGGATTTCAACGGAAGTCCTCATGGATGAGTCGTACCCGAAAGTCGGTCGTTCCGGGAGATTCATATATGCAATACCCATACGATCCTCGGGGTCGTATTGAGCCCCTTGCTTTGTAATCCACACTTTCGCTTCAACAATTTGGGTGTTGGAGTTTACTGCAGGAGGATCATTGAGATAGTATGGTTCGTAGTACGGAATGTAGCTTGTATCCACGAAAAAATAATTGGTTGAATATTGACTGAGGGAAACATCAAAAGGTTCGCCAATGAGAACTTCAGGCTCTTCAACAATTTCAGATTTTTCACAAGAGGCGAAAACCAAAGGGAAGGCGAGCCCCAAGAGGAGTGTCAATAAACCAACGGTTCGGCCTTTTATGGGTCCCATTGTCAGCACCGGAGTTGATGAGGGTAATCGCAAGGTGAGATGCTATGAGAACATCCGAAGATGCAGTAACAAAGTCAACGGCGGGGCCTTTTCCGAAATGGGTCATGAAGCCCCAGCTTCAGGCGTTTTTCTTGCTTCTCTATGGTCAAATTCCTACTATAATTGAGAGAAGCAAGCTTTCCTCTTTTAACTCTCCGAACGCTGATACAAAAGCCAAATCGATATCGTTTTTCAAGACTGATTTCCACATAAGACTGGAGCTGTTATGAAGCGCGTTGGAATAATGTTCGGTATGGAAAACACCTTCCCGGGTGCGGTCGTTGCCAAGATCAATGAGATGAACGCCGGTGTAACCGCTGAGTTTGTCGATCTCGGGTTCACAAAGATGGCCGACCCGACGCGGTACGACGTGATCATCGACCGCATTTCGCACGACAGTCCCTATTACCGTGCCTACCTGAAGAACGCGATTCTTTCGGGCACAGTTGTCATCAATAATCCGTTCTGGTGGAGCGCCGATGACAAGTTCTTCAACTACGCGCTTGCATCGAAGATCGGCGTCGCCGTGCCGAAGACTGTTTTGCTTCCATCATACTCTCATCCGCCGAGCACAACGTCGCAATCCATGCGCAATTTGCATTTCCCTTTGGAGTGGAAAGAAGTATTTGACTACATCGGCTTCCCCGCGTTTCTGAAACCGCACGCCGGCGGCGGATGGAAGAATGTGTACAAGATTCACAACGAGAAGGATTTCTTTCATTGTTACCACCAGACCGGCGACTTGGTAATGACGCTTCAGGAGGGAATTGTTTTCAAAGAGTACGTGCGTTGCTACGTGATCGGGCAGGAGAAAGTGCACGTGATGCAGTACGATCCGCTTCAGCCGCATGAGAACCGGTACGTCAAAGATCCCGAGCCGCTCAACCCGAAGCTTGAACAGCGCATCATTGAGGATTGTCTCAAGCTTTGCAGTGCACTCGGCTACGATTTGAACACCGTGGAGTTTGCAGTGCGCGACGGTATTCCCTACGCAATTGATTTTCTGAATCCCGCGCCGGACGCGGACTATTATTCCGTCGGCGCCGAGAATTTTACATGGATTGTCAACGCCGTCGCAGAACTTGCGGTGAACAAGGCACTTGCGAATGAACGATCAGCGCCTGAAATGCGCTGGTCGGGTTTTCTCCGCGGATCGCATGCGGGCAGTGCACCGCGCGGGGACGGGCATGCAGTTGCGGTGGAAGTGAAATCGGGAAAGCGGAGTACGAAGTCGTCTGGAAAATAAAGCAATGAAACCATCCTTCACACTCGGCATTGAAGAGGAATTTCAGACCGTTGATCCGGTGACGCGCGATCTGCGCTCGCACATCCACGCGGAGATTATTGCAAAAGGCAAGATGCAGCTGCGCGAACGCGTGAAGCCGGAAATGCACCAGTCCGTTGTGGAAGTCGGCACCGGCATTTGCAAGAACATCGCCGAGGCGAAAGAGGAAGTGTTCGAGCTTCGCCGTCACATGGTGAAACTGGCGTACGAAAACGGACTCCGCCTTGCGGCCGCGGGTACGCATCCCTTTGCTGACTGGCACAAGCAGGATATTTTTCCGGACGAACGCTACCAGACCATCGTTGAGGACATGCAGCAGGTCGCGCGCGCAAACCTCATCTTCGGCCTGCACGTCCACGTGGGCATCGAAGACAAGGAAACGATGATCCACATTATGAACGCTGCGCGGTATTTTCTGCCGCACATCCTTGCGCTTTCGGTGAACTCCCCCTTCTGGATGGGGCGCAACACCGGGCTGAAATCCTACCGCTGTAAAGTGTTCGACAAATTCCCGCGCACCAACATTCCCGATTACTTTCCGAGCTACGGTGAATACGAGAGCTTCGTCAACCTGCTGATCAAGACGAACTGCATTGACAACGCGAAGAAAATCTGGTGGGATTTGCGTCCGCATCCGTTCTTCGGCACGCTGGAATTCCGCATTTGTGATATTCCCCTGCGCGCCCAGGAAACCATTACGCTGGCCGCACTGATGCAGGCCGTTGTGGTGAAACTCTGGCGACTGCACTCCGTGAACACGGGCTTCCGGCTCTACCGCCGCGCACTGATCATGGAAAACAAATGGCGGGCAAGCCGGTACGGACTGGATGGAAAGCTGGTGGACTTCGGGAAACAGGCGGAAGTGCCTGCGCGCGAGCTCATGGGAGAACTTCTCCTTTTTGTCGATGATGTATTGGATGAACTGGGAAGCCGCAAGGAGGTCGAGTACATTCACACGATGATGCAGATGGGCACCGGAGCGGAACGCCAACTGCGCGTATTCGACCAAACCCACGACCTGAAATCCGTCGTTGATCTTATTATTGAAGAAACACAGCAGGGCCTGGAAATCGAACCCGTACAACCGAAAGCGCACGCAAACTGATGATGCATCATTTTAACGGCTCCAAACCGGATCCGGAACTTGAACTCGGCGCGCATAACGCCATCAATACGTGTCTGCGCCTCCAGCCGCGCGAGAAAGTCACGCTGATTACCGACAAGACAACGCTTGATATCGGCGAGAGTTTGTACCGCGCCATTGACGCGGTGGGCTCGGCGTGTTCCGTGTTTGTGCTTGAGGATTTTGCTCCGCGTCCGCATACCAACATGCCGAAGGAAATCCTGGATGACCTTGCAACAAGCCAGGTGAGCGTGTACGCCGTGAACGGACAAGTAGGCGAACTGCGGACGAGAATGCAGATGACCGCGGTGGTAACGAAGCATCGTCTTCGTCATGCGCACATGATCAACATCAACCGGCAGATCATGACGGAAGGCATGCGTGCGGATTTCAACCGCGTCGATGATATCAGCAAGAAAGTGTGGGACCTCGCGCGTTCGGCGAAACATATCAGGGCGAAAACGCCGGTGGGCACCGATATCCAGGCGGAGTTCAGTTCGCAGCTTCGCTGGCTGAAGACGAGCGGCATCATCAGCTCGGACAAATGGGGCAACCTTCCCGGCGGCGAAGTGTTCACGGCGCCGCTCATGGTGGATGGCACGTTCGTGGTGGATGGCGTGGTCGGCGACTACCTCTGTGCGAAGTACGGCGACCTTCAGAACGGGCCGCTCACGATCAGGGTCAAAGACAACCGCATGACCGAGGTGTATTCGGACAACAAGGAGCTCGAAAGCGAGTTCTGGAACTACTGCCACACCGATGCGAACAGCGAACGCGTAGGCGAATTTGCCATCGGCACGAACATCCAGTTGAAACATGTCATCGGCCATATTCTCCAGGACGAGAAAATTCCCGGCGTTCATATCGCGTTCGGACATCCGTACGCGGAACACACGGGCGCAAACTGGACTTCCTCCACGCATATTGATGTTGTGGGAACGAAATTCGATATCTGGATTGACGACCGCAAGATCATGGAGTCCGGCGAATTCCTGATCTGACCGCGCCGACCGATTCTTTCATTGTGCATCTCCCATGATTCCCTCCCTTCGCAAGGCGTTCAACGCATCGTTCACGGATGACCGGCACGCTCTTCTCCTGAAGAAACTTGACGCTGCCTGCGGCACGAAGGTGGACTTCCGGGTCTCGGAGACCCCGTGCTTTTTTTCCTGCGAGCTGATGGAGACCATGTACACGGCCGGGGCAGAGCTTGTTCGCCAGATTGTCTCCAACGCGGACTACATGAAGCAATCGGACCGAATGATTCCCGGGCGCTTTCATGTTCCGCGCCAGGATCCTCACCCGTTGTTTGTCTCCGTGGATTTCGGACTGGTGCGCGATGAGAATGGCAACATCGTTCCAAAGCTGATTGAACTTCAGGGATTCCCCACGCTGTACGGATACCAGGTTCTGTTGTGTGATTTATACAGGGAAGTTCACGGGCTTCCGCCGGAACTCACGTCGTTTCTGGGCGGACTGGACAAGGAATCATATGTGCAAATAATGCGCCGCGCCATCGCGGGCCCGCATGATCCACCCAATGTTGTCCTGATGGAGCTGGACCCTCTCAAACAAAAAACACTTCCGGATTTCAACGCGTCAGAAAAGCTCTTTGGCGTCACGACGGTTAACATTCGCGACATTCTCAAGGATGGGCGTTCGTTGTCCTACATCAGGGACGGCCGCCGCGTTCCGATTCACCGCATCTACAACCGCGTGATCGTTGATGAGCTGATGCGTTCCGATGTTCAGCTCCCGTTTGATTTCCGCGACGACCTTGATGTGGAATGGGCCGGACATCCGAACTGGTTTTTTCACATCAGCAAGTTCTCCATTCCGTTTCTCCATCATGCGGTTGTTCCCCGCACAGTGTTCCTGTCAAAACTTCCGGAGATTCCGGACGACCTGGATCGCTGGGTGCTGAAACCGTTATTCTCCTTTGCCGGCGCCGGCGTGAACGTCGGACCGTCACGCGAAGACATCACGGCGATTCCGGCGGACAAACGCCACGAGTACGTGCTCCAGGAAAAGGTGGAGTACGGCGACGTTATTGATTCGCCGTTTGGCGGCACCAAAGCCGAAGTGCGCATCATGTATGTTTGGGAAAAGGAACTCCGCGCAGTGAACAACCTCGTGCGCATGGGACGCGGCAAAATGATGGGCGTGGACCACAACAGGAACATGACGTGGGTCGGCGGTTCGGCGGGATTATACCTTCCGTAGTTTGTTGAAAGTCTCACGTGTTTTCTGTTCATTTTCTGTAACTCCCGCATTTGATGACGCGTTGCACATGCACAGGGGACAGCGCGTAATCCGGGTTCAACCGTTTTTCGTATTCCTATCGGGTTACTGATGACCTTCTTGCTGGCGTTAATTCAGGCGCAAATTGCGCGTAATGAGGAAGACCTTCGCCTCATGAAACGCATTGTCGGGCGCGACCAGCAGGCGTTTGCGGGGTTGTACGACCGATACGCGCCGGTTATCTACACAATGGTGCTGAGGATGGTGAAATCAACAGCGGAAGCGGAAGACCTTGTGCAGGACATTTTCGTTCAGATTTGGAATAAGGCGCACCTGTTCGCGGAGAGCAAAGGCAGTGTGTACACATGGGTCATGACGCTTGCACGACGCAAGGCGATCGATAGAGTGCGGTCGCAGGATTACGGCAACCGCGGAGAGTCCGTTGATGACGAGGAAAAACCGGTGGATATCCCCGACACGGCCTATGAAGCGAATCCGCTGATCGCGACCGTCTCACGCGAGTATGAAGAGCTGATGCGAAACAGTCTTGCCGCGATCAGTCCGGAACAGCGGACTGTCATCGAGTTAAGTTACTACGATGGATATACTCAGGCACAAATTGCAGAGCGCTTGCAGTTGCCGCTCGGAACGGTGAAGACACGAATGCGTCAAGGATTGATAACGTTGAGGGATTTACTCAAAGGACGGATCACCTAAGGTGACACGGGACGAATTCATAGAGCTCAGCGCCGAGTTTGCGGTGAGGGATCTCGAACCCGAGGAACTCGGGAAGCTGAAGGAGTATCTGCTGAGCGCGGATAAGGACGAGTTGCGCGCGTTTACCGAATTGCAAAATACCGCAGCCCTTCTGCCTCTTGCCTTGGACCGGCAAACGCCGCCCGCCTCCCTGAAGGAAAAAGTGTTGCAACGCATCCGTCTTGCCGACCGCGCTGCAGAATCAACGCAACGCAGAACGGCGGAACTTGCAGGAAGCGCAATTCCCGTCGCCGGCAAACGAACCTGGCTTCCGCTCGGCGTCACCGTTGTTACCCTCGTGATGATTGTCGGGTTCTCGCTCTATGTTATTCGCCTTATGGGGACCATCGACCAGCAAAGCGGGTACATGTCATCGCTGGAGAAGCAGAACGAGTCCCTCGCGACTGAAATTATTGCTTTGAAGGATGAGCTCACACGGCAACAGGCCATGCTCGATGTTCTTGCGTCGAAATCGCTCGGCATGGCGATGATGAATGGGTTGGAAGCGAATCCTGTCGGGTACGGAAAGATTTTCTGGGATCCCGAACGCGCGATCGCCATTCTTCAGGTGGCCAACCTGCCCAACGTTCCGGCTGACAAGGACTACCAGCTTTGGGTGATCAGGGAGAAACCCATCAGTGCTGGGGTGGATGCT
>CAZJYO010000142.1:0-7395 GCA_964550275.1 uncultured Chitinophagales bacterium | reverse complement strand
GTTGACTGATAACCGCGTGTATGCACTTCTTGAAGATCGTGACGGGGTTCTTTGGGTGGGCACATACGGCGGCGGACTCAATCGCTTCAATCGCGAGACAGAGAGCTTTACGGCGTACGTGCGCAATGATTCCATCCCCGGAAATTTGAGCGAGAATGGTATCTGGGCGTTGTGTGAGGATCGCGAAGGTGTCCTCTGGGTTGGCACTTCTGGCGGAGGGCTCAACAGGTTCGACAAACGTTCAGGCAAGTTCTCTGCGTACAAGCACGCCGAAAATAATCCACAAAGCATCAGCAATGATTTTGTTCTTTGCATTCTCGAAGACAAGACCGGTATGCTCTGGATTGGAACGATCGGTGGTTTGAACAAATTCGATCGCGCAACGGGCATGTTCAAAGCGTTCAGAACGAAGGATGGTCTGCCGAATGATTTCGTGTTTGGCATTCTCGAAGATGGCGGCGGCAACTTATGGATGAGCACCAATAAAGGGGTTGCAAAGTTTGATCCGAAGACGGAAACCTTCAGAACGTATGATGCAAGCGACGGACTTCAGGGCAATGAGTTTAACCAGAATGCCTACGGTAGGGACAGAATCACGGGTGAGATGTACTTCGGTGGCGTCAATGGCGTTACGCGCTTCCATCCGGACAGCGTTCGGGACAATCCGTATGTTCCGCCGGTGGTCTTCAGCGCGTTCCGGCGGTACAATACGGATGATAAGGAAGGGGAACCCATCGAGGAACAAGGAATCTCGGTTCGCCCGTATGTCTCGCTGACATATAAAGACAACATCGCAACATTTGAATTTGCCGCGCTGAACTACTACAACTCATCCAAGAACCGGTATGCATATCAGCTTGAAGGATTCAGCGAGAACTGGATTCAACTTGGAACGGAACATCGCGCGACGTTCACGAATCTGGATCCCGGCGATTATGTTCTGAAGGTGAAGGGCTCCAACAATGACGGCGTGTGGAATGAAACGGGAACATCCCTTGCCATTACCGTGACGCCCCCCTGGTGGAAGACGCGCTGGGCGTACGGGACATACGCGATCATGTTTCTCGGCGTGCTGTATGGTTTGCGCAAGGCCGAGAATAACCGCCGCGAGCAAAAAGCCCGTGTGCGTGAATCAGAGCTGCGCGCCAAAGCTGCTGAAGCGGAAAAGCGCGCCCTTTCGATTGAAAATGAGCGGAAGACGAAGGAGCTTGAGGAAGCGAGGGCTCTGCAACTCTCCATGCTTCCGCAGGAAATTCCCAAACTGCCGCACCTCGATATTGCAGTGTTCATGAAAACCTCGACAGAAGTCGGCGGCGATTATTACGATTTCCAGCTTCAACCCGATGGAACTCTTGCGGTCGGTTTTGGCGATGCAACCGGACACGGAATGCAAGCCGGAACCATCGTAACGCTGATGAAGGGAATGTTTACGTCCGATGTTTCCCGGTTGGAGATTCCCGCATTCTTCAATCATTGTAATAAGTCCATCAAGGGCATCCGGCTTGGCAGATTGCTGATGTCCTTCACGCTGTTGAAGATTAACGGCAATAAGGTTTCATTCTCCTGTGCAGGAATGCCGCCACTCTTTCTGTACCGCAAAGCGCACCAGACCGTCGATGAGATTCTCTTGAAAGGTATGCCGCTCGGGGCGATGAAGAACGCGCCGTACGCCGTTCAGGAGGAAACGCTTCAGCCCGGAGATATCCTTCTTCTGTTGTCAGACGGTTTGCCCGAGCAAAAGAACCGAGCCGGCGAGATGTTTGACTATACGAGGGTGCAATCGACATTCAAGGATTCCAGCGGCCGTTCGCCGGAGGAAATCATCAAGAGTCTTGTCGGAGCGGGTGAGGCCTGGATGGATGGCGCCGTTCAGGATGACGACATCACGCTCATGGCCATTGCCTGGAAAGGATGATATGCAGGAAAGCGTGAAACTCACCGTCGAACTTCCCCGAATTCCGAACATTGAGCTGGTTGCCATCGAAGGGCTTGACCGGCTTGCGGCGCATATGGGGATTGCCGATGAAAAAGTCGCCGAGGCACGCATAATCGTAACGGAAGCAGTCATCAATGCTTTGGAACACGCAGGCGAACGAAACCCGCTCGTCAAGGTCGAGTTCACAATGTCCCGTGAGGAGATCGTTATTTTTGTACGCGACTACGGCAGCGGGTTCGATCCTTCCACGGTTCCTGAGCCCGATGCCGGCGGCGCAAAAGTTCTCCCCCAGCAACGCGGGTGGGGGCTCAAACTGATGAAGTCCATGTCGGATGATTTTCGCCTCGAATCGACGCGCGAAGGGACAAAGATCACGATTCTCAAGAAACTGGTTTGAAGGGTTCCCATGGAGCACGAATTCTCATTGACGTCCGAAACGAAAGATTCCTGTTTGATCATCGCCACGACGGGCTACATCAACAATACCGGCGGAGAGGCAATTCTGAAGGAATTTAGTCCGCACTTCGAAAGCGGCATCCGGAATGTCATTATCAATCTTGCCCAATCGCGCGTTGTTAATTCGATCGGCATGTCCTTTCTCATTGAGATCATTGATCAACTGAATGAGTCGGGCGGGAAACTTGTCTTTACCAATGTTGACCCCGCGGTTGATAAGATGCTCAGCATCATGGGTCTCTTCGGTTTTGCGGGGAAGGAAAAAACCGTCGAAGATGCCCTGAAGTCGTTCAAGGGTTGAAACTTCATAGTCCGACGGTGACTACACAAGACCTCGTTGATCGCCTTGCCATCCAGATTGAATCTCTTCAAGATGGATTTGAACTTCTTTCCAAAGCTCCCAACCTGAAAGACCTCGGGAAGTCCTTCTTCCATCTCCTGCGCGGCAACGTCATGGCGGTTGAGGGTTTTGTGTTCTTCAAGCGTGCGCACGAATCCGGCTGGGAGCGACTTTTTGGCAAGGGCGATATCGCGGCGGCAACAGAATGCGTTTCGGGCGTTGACGTGCCGGAGGCGTTTTCCTTCCTGCATATGAAGAATACTCCATTCGTTGTTGTCGCAATGCAGTCTCTTCAGGATGGTTCTCATGTTGCCCTTGTTCTTGGCAACAAGCTGGACAAATCGGCGTATTCTCATCTCGACCGCATTACAGTGCAAATGCTGATTCAACTTTTTGCCAATGCATACCAGTCGTTATTGCACAGGCAAAAAGAAAAGGGGCTGGTGTTTTCGTTGAATCACCGGCTTCTGCAACTGAACAGCCTGATTGATACGGGCATCCGGCTTTCACGGCTGCATGGAGAGACTGTGCTCCATCAAACAGCGTTGGAACGTGCCGCAGCGTTAACCAATGCTGCTTGCGGGTCCGTAACGATCTCTGCCGGTCGGATGCGGAAGGAAAGAATTGTCTTTCCGGAGAATGTGGTGTTCAAACGTCCCAAGGATGCAAGCCATCGTATTCGTTCGGCGTTCAAATTTTCAGGGCAGACGTACACGTTTGAATTGTTCAACAAGGAAAGCCGCACCGGAACAGGACCTTTTGAGGAAACAGATCAGCTGTTGCTCGAAGCGCTGGCGCGCCAGGTTCATGCAGCTCTGGAGAATCACTATTTGCATCTGCAGGAAGTTGAGAAGCAGAAGATCGAGCGCGATATTGCCGTGGCGGCTTCTATTCAACAACGTATCTTGCCGAAATCATTGCCGGTGATTCCGGGGTATGATCTGTTCGGCACAAATATTCCCACCCGGTTTGTTGGCGGCGATTACTACGATTGTATTCCGTTAAGCGACGGAAGATTTGCACTGATCATGGCTGATGTTTCAGGAAAGGGCGTTCCGGCAGCACTGCTGGTGAGCAGTTTCCACGCGTATCTTTCCGCGTTTCTCGAAACCGGACTTTCGATCGTGGACCTCGCGCGACGCCTCAACACCGTCATGTATGGTGCATCAACAGAAGAGCGGTATGTCACCGCTGTTCTTGCGTACTTCACGCCATCAACCGGTGAACTGGAATTCGTAAATGCCGGCCATACAGCAGTATTTGTTCGACGGAAGAATGGAACGGTAGAAGAGTTGACGGATGGAGGTTTGGCGCTCGGCATGATCGATATGGATTTTCCCTACACAAGCGCGCGGATAACCATGCAAGCAGGGGAACAACTTCTTTTGTACACGGACGGCGTAACGGAAGCAATGAATGCAAAGGAGCAGTTGTATGATGCGCATGGCGCGCTGAAGAAGTTCATGCAATCATTCGAACCACGCACAGCGGAGTCCTTTATCAGCGGGCTCCTCGCTGATCTATCGCATTTCACAGCGTCAGCGCCGCAGAACGACGACATCACCGCGATGTATGTGATGCGCGCCTGAAATTATCAGGGAGAGCGCTGAAGAATGAGCTCACCTTGCTGACTGCATCGAACCCAGTACCCTTTGAGCGGGCTGACAAATGCGGAAGTTGTGTATCCGCTGTTGAATTCGTAGAACGGGGATACGATAATGCCTGAAGGTATCGTCGTGATTTCCGAAACGGGGACACCATACGAAATGGAGCCAACAAGGTTCCAACCCGCCTGAACGGCAAAGGTGTCGGCTTCAACAGGTTCTCCGGCGACAGAAATTTCCTGGGCCGGACCAAAGTTCATCCAGTATCCCGTTCCCACCTGCAAACTTTCCCGCTGAACATATCCGCCGCTGTACGCAAATGCCGAAGAAGTCGCCGTGGGAAACACTGCGGTGGCTGCGTTATCCACAGGAAGAACCGGAAGCGAAATCATGTTCCACCCGTGCGAAGTTTGCATCGTTAGAACATATGCGGCCGCGATTCTAAATCTCCATGCATCCGAGTAAGCACCCCAGCCGGCACTATTCTTCCCGCGCACGCGCCAGTAGTACGTCGTCATTGTATCAAGGCCGGTGACTGTCACCGACGTGTCGACCGTGGATGAGTCCGAGAATACGATGGCAGAAAACGTCGGGCTTGTAGAAACTTGGACGTGAAATTGTACTGCACCCTCGACATTATTCCATACTAAAGAAGGATTTCCAGAAGTCCCGCGTGTATCGTCCGCTGGCGAATACAGCGCGACCTGATTGGGTACATTCCATGTGGTTATCATTCTCGCGGGGCTGAAAGTGCTCCAACCAGCGCCATTGCCTGCTCGCACTCTCCAAAAGTAATCGGTATTGACTTGAAGCGAAGAAACCGATCGCGAAGTATCAGGAAGTGACGAATCGGAGAATATGGCTGTGCCGAAGCTTGGCGTTGTTGAAATCTCAAGATGGTACACAGATGCGAGCACTGACGATTCCCATACAAACTGTACGGGGATCGCTACATCCTCGCTGCTGTCCGCAGGGCTTACCCCCGCAACTTGTGATGGAATGGTCCATGTGGTGAATTGCTGTGTGGATGAATATGACCCCCATCCTGCGCCATTCTTTCCCTTCACCCTCCAGAAATACGTCGTGCCCAAATCAAGCCCGGGAATTGAAGTCGTTGTATCGGTAAGTGTTGAATCTGACGCAATGAGAGTTTCAAATCCGCTTGAGAGTGAAAGGTCAAATTGAAATTGTGCTGTGTTGGATGGTTGCCCCCATCGTAAGGCGACTGGTATTGCAACTTGGCTGGCTCCATCAGCAGGAACGAGTGTCTGAACCTGCGCTGGTGTTGTCCATGTTGTGAAGCTTCGTGACGTGCTGTACGGCCCCCATCCTGCGCCGTTCCTCGCCCGGACGCGCCAGTAGTGGGTTGTGTTCAATGCCAGCCCGCCGGCAGATGTGGATGTCCCCGTGAGCGTTGAATCCACAACAATGAACGATGCAAACCCGGGTGAAGTGGAAAGATCGAATTCGTACAATGAGGCCGTTGCCGCAGACTGCCATGTGAATGCTGTTGGAACCGGAGTGTTGCCCGAACCGTCTGATGGCGAGCTCACGGTTACCTGTGGTGGGGTTGTCCACGTCGTAAAGTTTCGCGCGTTGCTGAAGGCATCCCATCCGCCTGCTCTGTGTGCTCGGACGCGCCAGTAGTAAGTCGTATTCAGCGATAGTCCTGATGCCGATGCCGTGGAGTCTGTTAAAGTTGAATCGTTGGAAACAAAACTGGAGAAATTACTGGCAAGGGAAATCTGAATATGGTAGAGATCCGCCGTTACTGTCTTGTACCATGAAAATGGAGTCGGAGTTTGGATACCCGTTGCGCTGTTGGCGGGGGAAATCAACGTCGTTTGAGGCGCGCCCGAAGTTGTTGAGCCGCTCAGCGGAACATTGATGGTTCCTTCGTTCTGATCGTTGTTTTGAACAATCAGCGTGTTGTTGTACGTCTGGCTTGATTGCGTCGGAACAAAGCGAATCCGCACTTGCTTGAACGAATCGACCGGAATAGTTCCGGGCGAATCAATGATTTTGAAAATGGCTGAAGGAGTTTGAAGTGCGAAGGAACTCACCGTAAGTGTTGCCCGGCCTGTATTGACAATCGTGTATTTCCATTCGACAGAATCGCCAACGGCAATTGTCCCAAAGTTGATGGATGCGGGCGATGTGGCGATCTCGGGATACAGTGTAGGCGCCGTTGAACTGCGAAACGTAGCGATGCGGTCAATGAACTCCGGATGATCAACGAGGGGGTTGCGCTTCCCCTGGTAGGTTGCGATTGCCGTGGTGCGATTGGATTCCTTTGTGCTTACGGGATCGGATACGGCCCACTGGCGGAGATAGCCCTCCTGTGCTTGATCAAGATATGACTGATAGTTGTTCTCATACCGAAGCATGAAATAGAAAATCCCGCGTGCAACGTCTCCCTTGTGCGTATCCCGCGGTTCGAAGGAAATTACGTTGCTAGGATCCCGTCCGAGTTTTGAACCGCCTTCTTGCCATGTAATGTTCGAGACAACAGGCCCAAAGGGGTAGCTTCCACGCGCGTTGTTTGCGGGTGAATACGTGGGAAAAAGATGGTTCAAATCGCTTCGCATCGGTTCCGATTGATTGAATGTTCCCTGCGGCCATGTATGTTCCGTGTCGAAGTTCTGGTTTTGTGCCTCGGTTCTGTTTGTCGCCCTGATTCTTCTTCCGGTGTACACGCATTCTATCGTATCAATCGCATTTGGGTCATCAACGGTTTCAAACATTCTGTCGCGCGCGGGGCTGTAGCCAAGTGACGTGTGGTTGTTCACAATGTTGTGTAACGCGGTTTTTAGAGCGTTATCCCATAGTCCCTGCGTGGAGTTGTAGGTTGTGCCCGTGTACTTGCCCGTTCCAGCTAAGCGGAGTGCCAATGAGCCGCGCAATGAGCCCGACTCCACAAGAAGCACGTCCTTCCAGGTAAGATTCTGGTTGGTAAGAAAATAAACATACACTTGTGCACTGTCCCCTGCAGGGATACTGAATGAGGTATCCTTGACGGTAAATTCTGGCCGGGTGGTGTTGATGTCGGTGATCAGAAC
>CAZJYO010000141.1:0-7430 GCA_964550275.1 uncultured Chitinophagales bacterium | reverse complement strand
CGGAGTCAATGCTGCAACGGAATCAATCACGATAACGTCGAGGGCGCCGCTGCGAACAAGCGTCTCAACGATTTCGAGTGCCTGTTCCCCGTATTCCGGCTGTGAGAGAAGCAGGTTATTCACGTCAACGCCAAGTTTCTTCGCGTACTGAATATCAAGAGCATGTTCGGCGTCGATGAAGGCACAAATGCCGCCGGTTTTCTGAGCTTCCGCAATGATATGGAGACAGAGCGTTGTCTTTCCGGAGGATTCAGGACCGAAGATTTCGATCACTCTTCCACGGGGGATACCGCCAATTCCCAATGCCGTATCAAGCGAAATGGAGCCCGTCGGGATGACCTCCACCTGTTGAATGGGTCCTTCACCGAGCCGCATGACGGATCCTTTGCCGTGTTGCTTTTCAATTTGCTCGATGGCAATTTTTAATGCCTGCGATTTTGCTTCCCGATCCTCTGCCATGATATGCTCCTGAGATTAATAAGATTGTAGGTTGTTCACGTATGATTCAGCCACGCAAGGAAAACTTGTTGAGTATGGTGTACACTGATCCTTCGGAATGCAATTCACTCTTCAATAAATCGACGTGTGATGCAACTGTCGGTTGGCTTTCAAAGGTAGTCGATTCCATTATTGCAAGCAAGGGATTGATGTTCTTTAAGCCTTTGATTCTACCGAGCGTAACATGCGGAGAGAACGCTTTGTCTTCCTGTTGAAACCCCAGTGTGTTCAGCGCTTGGTTGATTGCGAGTTGTAATCTCGCCAGTTCGCCGGACTCCTCGTGTACACCAATCCAGATTGATCTGGGCCGCTTCAGGCTTGGAAAGCACCCGATTCCTGAATACCTGATTTGCATTGGCGGACAACTGTTGCAAAGCCGTTCAAGTATAGAAACGATTTCAGGTAACAGGTCGGGGTTCGTGGGACCAAGAAACCTCAATGTCGTATGGAACTTGGCGGGTGGTTCCCAGCGGACATCGGCGTCGGCGGTCTGCAACTTCTTGCAAATTACGGCAATTTGCTCCTTGATGTCAGCCGGTGTTTCAATTGCTATGAAAAGTCGGAGAAAGGGCATGGTAATTTTTTGCCCGTAGGGGCTTGATGAATCAAGCCCCTACGATGGATTGAATTTTTTGAAGCCGGACAAGACCCATATAGTCACAGGTTTTTAGGATACTCTTCGTCCAAGGACCATTGAAGCGGATTGTTAGTAATATACCTGCGAATGCGATGAAGGTCGGCCTCGTTGCGGATGACGTGGTCGTAGAAGCGACCTTGCCAGATCGGAACCCCGGGAGTTTTGCGTTCAATGTTTATTCGCTTCGTAACTGCGGACTTAAATCCCGCGACCAGGGAACTCAACGATCTCGGTGATCGCGTTAACGCGGGTAGGGACGCACGGCCGTGCGTCCATACGGGTTTGGATTCTGATTGATTCACCGTTTCGTTGATGATGACAATGGCATGCATATGATTTGGCATTATCACGTATTGATCAATCTCTATTTCCGCTCTGATGGTTGGCGTTTTTAGCCATTCCTCCTCAACGATTTTACCAATTCCGTTCAACACCATCACATCGTTGACGATCTCACCGAACAAACAAGCGCGGCAATCGGTACAAATCGTCACGTAATACCATCCGGCCCAGGAATAATCGTAATCTTTCAAACGGACAGAACGCCGATGATGTACTTGAGAGTCGTACACGAAATGAAAAACGATTTGAGGTTCCAGATTGGGATTTGTTGAAGCCAGAAACCAGAGCGTTATGCGGAATCGAGGATGGAACCAGAGCGTCGGCGATAATTTCAGGCGATCCGAGGATTAACTTGCTCTTTTGAGCGTACCTGTTATCGTCCCTTTCTTGGAATCTATTTCAACGGTGTCTCCCCAATGAGGTACCCGCTCCGACAAGAGATCGGCGATTCTCCCAAGGTCATGGCTGTGTTGCTTAAGGATAACATTTGTTGTCTGCTGGTGATCTTCAAGACGTTCGATGCGAGCGATTACATCGCCTAACCGTTTGTTCATCTCACGCTGTTCATCGAGCATTTGGCTTACCAACTCGATAAGTTTCCCATTTTCAGGCATCAGTATTCTCCTCTATTGAAATTTAGCCCGAAGGCGAGTGAGTGTCAAGATTATTTCTCAGAAAAGGGCTTCGTTACAACAATAGAAACGAATTCAGGTAACAGAGCTTGGCGCAGTTCGCCGTCGAGGCGATGGGCGGAATGGAAATGGAGCCGGGAGATTCATTTCTCGTCAAGGATATTTCCGGCGCCTCATTAAATGGAGCGGCACATACATACAGCCGGAAGGCTTCCGAGAAGTTTCTTGTCCGCAAAATGGCAGATGGTGTACGGTGTTGGCGGGTTGAGGAAGGCCGCATCACATGGATGTCCCCCGTAGGGGCGATTCGAGAATCGTACCTACATTTGCCGTTTATTCAATCTTCAACAGTTTTCTCCTCACTAACTCCAATGCCGCCTGTGCCGCCCGCTCTTTTGTTCTACGACGGTTATCGCCAAGATTAAACTTCATTGCCAGCGTTGTATCCTTGTCTGCATACCCAATCCAAACCAGACCAATCGGCTTGGTCAGTGACCCGCCCGTCGGGCCCGCGATTCCAGTTGTCGAAATGCCAATGTCGGCTCCTGAAACCGCGCGAACACCCGATGCCATCGCTTCTGCCACTTCTTTGCTGACGGCGCCATGTGTTTTGATCATTTCTTCCGGTACGCCAAGAACTCTGACCTTCGACGCGTCACTGTAAGCAGTATGCCCTTCGAGAAAGTACGTTGAGCTGCCACTGATATCGGTAATGCGATCAGCAATGAGTCCTCCTGTGCACGACTCGGCCGTTGCGATGGTTAGGTTTTTCTCTTTGAGAATTTTTCCGAGTGCTTCTTCAAGTTCTTCCTCATCCAATCCATAAATATACTTCTGGACCTTTGCGCGAATGCGCTGTTCCACCTGCCGAACCTTGGCTTCGGCTGTTGCCTCTGTGCGCTCGTGAACAGTAATGCGCATCCGTACGCCGGTGGAAGATGGAAGAAACGCCAGCCGCGCCCCGCGTAAAATGTCATCAATATCGCCGAGGTGCTGGGCAAGGGATGATTCAGTGATGCCGCTTGTCCGCAACGTCAAATGACGAATCGTTGAACCTTTGACTTTCTTTGAGAGATAGGGGATGACCGTGTTATCAATCATCTCCTTCATTTCATACGGGACGCCGGGCAGTACAAAGAAGTACTTGCCCTCCTGATCAAACAACATTCCCGGCGCGGTGCCAAGAGTGTTAGGGACAAGTGATGCCTTACGGGGAAGCAATGTCTGATGCTCGTGTGTCGACGTCCACGCGATATTCCTCGTCTTGAGAAGCTTTTCAATCTGCTTCCGAACATCAGGATTCAAGACAAGATCTGTCTGGAAGAAATTACAAACCGCGTCTCTGGTAACGTCATCGTGAGTGGGCCCTAAACCTCCCGTAACGATGCATACATCACTTCGTGAACGCGCGTTTGTAAAAGCATCCAGGATGGATTTCATATCATCGCCAACTGTAGTCATGCGTTCAACGCTGATGCCGACGCCATTCAACTTTTCGGCAATGTACGCCTGATTGGTATTGATGACCTGGCCGATGAGAAGTTCATCGCCTATGGTGATAATTTCGGCTTTCATGTTCTTGGAGACGATTTTCGGGAGCGCCAGTGGGAGGGGTTTCGGCGGGAATGAAAAATTGCGAGCACACGAATCTCGCTGTCCGCGATTTCAGAGAAACGGGCAAATGGGAATCGACGGACTACAACACGTCGGGCGGCCTCGTGGACTTTGGGGTATGTTGCAGGTGAGCGCTGGACTCGTTCAATTGCTTCATCCACACAAAGAACAAATTCTGCACTGAGTCCGGGATGAAAGCGAACGGTCATCCGAATTCCTTCAGTGCTTGACAAATTCAGCCCTTATTTCTTCCCACGTTCGTCCTTGGACGAATGACTTTGACCGACGGTCAAGTTCACCTTTTTGGCCTTTGGAAAGTTTGAACGCCTCGTTCTCTTTCGCAATGCTATCCCAAATCTCTTCGACGAGAAGAATTCGTTCTGCAATACTGAGCTTCTTGATTTGTTTTGTGAGTTCAGACTGCATTTGTTACCTCTTCTGGTTGACTATGGATGGTCAAAATATAGGAAATCCTCTGATAACCGTCAGCCTTCTTTTGCTGTCTATCCGAATAAGATGAGATTGAGGGCTACAAGTACTCCTCGTGTTACGAGATTTGCGTAGATGCCCGCCGCGACATCATCCAGCATAATGCCCCAGCCGTTTGGCATCTGTTCACACTTGTTGATAGGGAAGGGTTTTAGAATATCGAACGCTCGGAACGCGACGAACGCAACTGCTATGGTCAATAAGGAAGTGTCAAGAAACGCAAGACTCACAAGCATTCCCACAATCTCATCAATCACCACGATAGATGGATCGGGAGAAGAAGAATGATGTGGTTGAAATGTTTCCTTGGCAATGCGCGCAGAGTTCGTCAGCGTGTTTCCATATTTTGCTGCCACCAGCGCTGAACACTTTGCGCCGACAAGGAAGCCACAGAGAATTAATGGAACCAGAATCAAAGGATTGCTGACGCCGGGAATCAGGTAGATCAAAACACCGACGAGCGACCCAACGGTTCCTGATGCCCAAGGAGAAAAGCCGGAATAGAATCCGGTGGCAATGAACATCGCCGGGAAGGACACGCGCGATGGTTCAGGACTTTGGTGAACTGAATCGCCCATAGAGTTCCTGGAGAAACTTCCGGTTGTCAAAGAGATATGCGATCGCAGTTCCGACGTTCGACAATGTTACCAACAACATCATGCCAAAGAGAACCTCCGGGTGCATTAACGCATCGATGGTCGATCCCCATTCGGCGTAAATACCGGGAACGCTTTTTCCCACGTACAGGATGAGAATGTAATAGATGACGACAAATTGCCCGAATGTCTTTGCTTGCGCGCTGCGCGACGTTACAATCGGTCGATCCAGATACTCGGCGTACATCCTGAGCCCGGTGATAAGGAAATCGCGGATGATGACAACCCAGACCATCCACGCGTCGACGAGATCGAGATAGACGTACACAAGAAGCGCCGCGGAGGAAAGAATCTTGTCGGCGAGAGGGTCAAGGAATTTTCCCCAGTAAGACATATTGCCGAATTTTCTCGCAACCCAACCGTCGTACCAATCGGTGAGGGCGGCAATGACGAACACGACAAGCGAAAGTTGTTTGTTGAGCGGAGAAGGCGAGATGATGAGGAAAACGAAAACGGGCGTCAGAACCACCCGCAACAGCGTCAACTGATTTGGAAGCGTGAGTTGAAGTTCAACCTTTTGCACTGCTGGTACCGGCGTCAGATTAGTGGAATATCATGGAATTCCGGCGAAACACTATGGAACAAAAAAGCCATCAGTGATAACCGATGGCCCTGAAACGAAATACTAACCCGGCGTCAGGCGACCTTGAGCACCTTGTTGGACTTGATGCAGGTGGTGCAAACTGTCAACCGCTTTGTGCGGCCGTTGACGAGGGCCCTCACTTGCTGAAGGTTTGGTAACCAGCGCCTGCGCGTTGCATTGTGGGCATGACTGATGTTATTGCCGCTGACGGGCTTCTTCCCGCAAATATCACACATTTTAGCCATTGGGGTTCCTAAAGACTGATAATGAAGTGGCACTAATATAGGTGAAAAAAAGCTGAGGCGCAATCATATGTCGAAATTGTGGGCTCCTGTTGTGATGGTCTTTTCTTGCAAGTCCCGCCGCATTTGACTAACATTTTTGCCGGGAGACTCCCCCGAAATGAAACAGCCGTCCATAATCCTTGGAATAGAAACATCGTGCGATGAAACATCGGCTGCCGTTCTTGTTGACGGCACTGTCCGATCGAATATCATCTCATCGCAGCTCTTCCATTCCCGCTACGGCGGGGTTGTCCCCGAACTGGCTTCGCGGGCTCACGCACGCATCATTACGGATGTGGTTCAGGAAGCGCTTTCGAAAGCAAATGTTCCGGCGGTCGAACTTACTGCTGTTGCCGCGACACAAGGCCCTGGTTTGGTGGGTTCACTGCTCGTTGGCCTAAGCTTTGGCAAAGCAATGGCGTACGGGCTTAATGTTCCATTTGTCGGAGTGAATCACATCGAGGGCCATCTGTACTCAAATTTTCTTCAGGAGAAGCAACCCTCGTATCCGTTTCTCTCTCTGATCGTTTCCGGCGGACACACAATGCTTGTTCATGTTTCCGCGCCGTTGAAAAGCAAAGTCCTGGGGCAGACACGCGACGACGCGGCAGGGGAGGCCTTTGACAAGGTTGCAAAAATGTTGGGGCTTGGTTACCCGGGCGGCCCAATTATTGACACGCTTGCAATGAAGGGTGACGCGAGCGCTATCAGCTTTCCAAGATCATTCTTGAATAGCAACGATTCTGATTTCAGCTTCAGCGGAATCAAGACAGCAGTTCTGTATTACCTTCGCGACAGCGGATTTCTCGCCGAAGACGTTGACCCCGCAAGCATGGATGAAGAGCACCGTGCAAACATCTGCGCGAGTTTTCAGGCCGCTGTTGTCGAAGTGCTCGTTGGAAAAACCATTGCCGCGGCTGGAAGGCTCGGCATCAATGATGTAACTCTTGCCGGCGGCGTGTCTGCGAATTCCTTGCTTCGTTCACTGATGGAGAAGGAAACCAGCGAACGCGGACTTCGCTTGTTCTATCCGCCGATCGAATACTGCATGGACAACGCGGCGATGATTGCGTATGTCGGCTGGATGAAACTTCAGCGCGGATTCTTCTCTCCTCTCGATATTCCTGCGGTGGCAGGCTTGGAACTTGTGTAGCCGCCGCATGTCCAACTCTTTCACGGAACGATACCCCAACGCAGTTCCAGTGCTGATGCTCGTTCTTTCGATTCTCATTCCGTATTGGAAGCTGACGCTGATGCAGGGCGTCTTTATTACGGATGACATTTTTACCAGCGATTTGATGAACGACGGATTTCCGTATCGCTTCTACCTGGGTCAGCTTCTCGGAAAGATGGAATTTCCTTCCTGGTATCCGCCGGTGTTCGGAGGATTTCCTTTACTTGCGCGTGCGGAGTCCGGCATTTGTTACCCACTCAATCTTTTCTTCTTCGGCATGTTCCCGCCCTATGATGCGCTCAACCTGACGATTCTCTCAACATATGTTCTTGCCGCCGTGGGGATGTATTATTATGCGAAGGAGATTGGCGCGGCAACGTACGGGGCTCTTATTGCGGGCCTGAGTTTTGCTTTTTGCGGATTCATGGTGGCTCACACGAAGCACCTCAGCATGGTCAACGCGGCATGTCTTTTCCCGCTTGGACTCTTCTTCCTTGAGAAGGCCATGAAATCCATGGCGA
>CAZJYO010000140.1:0-7509 GCA_964550275.1 uncultured Chitinophagales bacterium | reverse complement strand
AGTTTCGTCAGTTCACGGTCCTCCACCGGCAGGATGTTTGGCATCATTTCAACGACGGTGACTTGTGTACCGATCGCGTTGTAGAAATACGCAAACTCCATCCCGATAGCGCCCGCGCCCACAATCACCATTGACTTCGGCTGTTCGGGGAGCGTCATCGCTTCCGTACTTGTAATGATTCTCTTCCTGTCAATTGCAACGCCCGGAATCGTTCTTGCTCTCGCCCCGGTTGCGAGAATGATATGCTTCGCCTTCACGCGCTCCGGCGGCTTACCTTCACTTTTCAGTTCCACAACTCCGTTTCCAAGAAGCGTTCCATACCCGGGCATATAGTCAATTTTGTTTTTCTTCATCAGGTATTCCACGCCTTTGGAAATCCTGTCGGCGACACCCCTGCTTCGCTTGATAATTTTCCCGAAATCTATCTTGAGATTTTCGTACGTGATGCCCCATTCATCGGCTTTGCGGAACGTGTGAAGGATCTCGGCGTTTTTCAGGAGGGCTTTGCTTGGGATACAACCCCAGTTCAAGCAGATTCCACCAAGTTTGTCCCGTTCAATAATGCCCGTTGAGAGCCCCAACTGCGTTGCCCGAATAGCCGCAGTGTACCCGCCAGGGCCGCCGCCAACCACGAGGACGTCAAAACTCTTTTCTGCCATGAAGAATCCGTATGCTAGGCAACAAAAAAGGGAAGTTCATTCCCTCTCGTTGCGGTGATCGTTCGATTAGGTGTTGATTTGAATGAAAACGGGTTTCTGTGCTCAAAAACCGAGAAAAATATATTCAAAGACGCTTTGAAAGTCAATCAATGGATGGCGGTGCGGGTTCCACGGCGCGGTTTGGGCAGAGTCAAGGCAGAATAATGAAAACTTTTCACTCCCGGTTCGTCAAACTCTCCTGATTGATTGATTTTCCATTGTGATTTCGGTATACTAAGCAGAAAATTTTGCGCACCAATGGTTGAATCCGGTGAGGCAGGCGAGAAGCTTGTCGCTACCAATCGAAAAGCCCGCCACGAGTTCTTCATTCTCGATACGCTGGAAGCTGGAATCGTCCTCACGGGAACGGAGGTAAAGTCGCTTCGCGAGGGGAAAGCAAACGTTTCCGAAAGCTACGCGCATATACGCAATGGCGAGGTGTGGCTGGCGGGAATGCACATCAGCCCGTACAAGCAAGGAAGTCTTGCCAACGTTGATCCTTTGCGCGAAAGAAAACTCCTGTTGCACAAACGGGAGATTGCAAAGCTGGCGGCAAAGACGCTTCAAAAAGGTTTCACACTTATCCCTCTCAAGTTATATTTCAAAAAGAGTATTGCAAAGGTTCAGATTGGAGTGGCACAAGGGAAAAAGGCCCACGATCAGCGGCATGACATTGCGCGGAGAGAATCCGAGCGGGAAATACGGAGAAAGTATGCGCGGTAACGCGCCGGGGGCGCCGTGTTTCCACCGTTGAACGAACAGCTTGACCTTATCAAGCGCGGCGCGGCCGAGATCATTCCGGAAAACGATCTCGTGCGCAAAATCGAGCATTCTCTCAAGACCAACAAACCCCTTGTTGTAAAACTCGGATGCGATCCGAGCAGGCCCGATCTTCACCTTGGTCATTCCGTTGTGCTTCGAAAGCTCCGCCAGTTTCAGGATCTCGGACACCAGGCCGTTCTCATCGTCGGCGATTTCACCGGCATGATCGGCGATCCTTCGGGCAGAAGCAAAACGCGTCCGCCGCTTACGCTTGAGGAAACGCGAAGAAACGGACAGAGCTACTTCGAGCAGGCAACGCGGATTCTCTCCTCAAAGAAAATCCAGATGCTCTACAATTCTGAATGGCTGGCAAAGATGAACTTTGCCGACATCATCATGCTGGGGAGCAGATACACCGTTGCGCGCATGCTGGAACGTGATGACTTTGAGAAACGCTACCGCAACGGCGAACCCATCAGCGTTCATGAGTTTCTTTACCCGCTTGCCCAGGCAATGGATTCTGTCGCCGTCAAGGCGGACGTCGAACTCGGCGGCACGGATCAGAAATTCAACCTGCTTGTCGGACGCGATATTCAACGCGAGTACGGGGCCGAACCGCAAGTTGTGCTCACCATGCCCATCCTTCCCGGAACGGATGGCGTTGAAAAAATGAGCAAATCTCTCGATAATTACATCGGCATCAGTGAATCCCCGAAGCAGATGTACGGAAAGACACTCTCTGTTCCGGACAAACTCATCTACGACTATTTTCTTCTTGCCACTGATTGCTCCGCTTCTGAACTGCAAAGTATCAAGAAGCAACTCGAGGATTCCTCCGTCAATCCGCGCGATATCAAACGACGGCTGGCGAGATCCCTCGTTGCCATGTATCATGACGAGGCATCGGCCCATGCGGCCGAGGAGGAATTCGACCGCATCTTTGTCAAGAAAGACCTTCCGGACGAAGTGCCTGAAATGGCACTCCGATTGGACAATGGCACCATCGGGATCATCAAGCTGCTGACCGAAACGGCAATGGTCGCCTCCAATGGCGAGGCACGACGCATGATCGATCAGGGCGGCGTGAGCATTGACGGCAGAAAAATTTCGGACCAGAACGAGGTTGTGGAGATTGCCGGCGGTATTGTTCTCAAGGTCGGCAAGCGCCGATTTCTCAGGGTTACTAAAGGATAACATTCACCACTATTCATCATTAGATAAGGGAGAGACCCTTGTACGTCCCCGGCAGAATCTTCTTCACCAAGGGAGTTGGTCGACACAAAGACTACCTCCAATCCTTCGAGCTTGCGTTACGCGACGCGAAGATCGAAAAATGCAATCTTGTCACCGTCTCAAGTATCTTTCCGCCCGGGTGCAAGCGAATTTCCACTGAAGAAGGATTGAAGGCTCTTCACCCCGGACAGATCACCTTTGCGGTGATGGCGAGAAACGCGACGAACGAACCCAACCGCCTCATTGCCGCATCCATCGGCGTGGCGACGCCTGCCGATTCGACACAGTATGGCTACTTATCCGAACATCATCCTTTCGGCGAAACGGATGAGAAAGCAGGAGAGTACGCCGAAGACCTGGCCGCCACCATGCTTGCAACAACACTCGGCGTAGAGTTCGACCCTTCCGTTGCATGGGACGAACGTGAGAAGCTTTTCAAGATGAGCGGCAAGATTGTAAAGACGTACAATGTGACGCAATCAGCCGAGGGACACAAGGACGGCATTTGGACAACCGTGATCGCCTCCGCGATCCTTCTTCCGTAGCAAAACAAAAGCGCCCGACACACTTCGTGCCGGGCGCTCTTTCACGCTCACCTCGCAGCCACTGCTAGTTCAGCACCAACCGGTACTCCTCATAGTAGTTCATAACGTGGTCAACATATGCGAGCGTCTGGCGTGAATTGCCAAACCAGCCGGCCCGCGGTTTCTCTTGTGACCAGATATTCTTGTGCAACGTGTAGTATCTCTTCGAGAGCAAGGGCAACGCGTCCCTTACAGACTGCCACTTTTTCGGATTGTCATTGAGATACGCCGCGAGCTCCTGGGCATCATAGATCCTGCCAATCCCGGCATTATAGGCAGCCAGCGTCAAACGAATACGATCCTCTTCCGGAACGTCTTCAAACATCGCATAGAGCTTTTTCAGATAGAAAATCCCGCCCCGAATATTGTTGAGCGGCTGTCTCATATCTCCCAATTCAAGATGTTTGCCAACTTCTTCGCCGGTTTCGGGCATGATTTGCATCAGGCCCTGTGCCCCCTTATGACTCTCGGCTTCGGTTAAGAACCGTGACTCCTGCTTCATCACCGCAAGAACAAGGCGCCAATCGATGTCATATTCACGGGAGATATCGCGAATTGTCGAGCCGTAGCTTGCCAACAATGTTCTTGTGCCCGAATCCAGCGTCGGGGTTTCCGGATTTTCTGACGACTGACGATAAGAGGATTGAGACGAAGGGGCATCGGAACCTTTTGCCCATTCTTTCATGACAAGTCTATCGGAGGGAGAAGTACATCCAACAACGGTACATAGCAACAGTACAACAGTGGTTGCTAATCTCATCAACACTCCAAACGGTTTATGTTCGTGTGGTAGCTCCACACGGAGAAATGAAATAACGCAGTGAAAATATAGGGCAACCCCGGAGAAATGTCAAAGTAATTTATTTTAATCTGAGCCCTGTCACATAAATGCGAAAATCGCTCAGAACGCGTCATTTCAAGAACCTTTTTTCAACATCTCTCATCTTTTCAACGCGGGCCAAATGCCTCCCGCCGGAGAACCACGACTCCAGCCAGACGTGCAGAATTCCTTTGCACACTTCGATTCCTGTCACCCTGCTTCCCAGCGTCAGAACATTTGTGTCGTTGTGTTCCCTTGCGTTCCTTGCAACGAATTCGTTGTGGCAACATGCAGCGCGAATACCCGGAACCTTGTTTGCCACGACACACGATCCGATTCCCGCGCCGTCAATCATTACTCCGCGCCACGCTTTTCCCGTTGATACCGCAATGGCAACACCGTACGCAAAATCGGGATAGTCGCAGGGGTCTTCGCTGTTTGTGCCAACGTCAAGAGTCTTGAAGCCCAGTGTTTCGGCATGCTTTTTCAATACCTCCTTGTACTGAAATCCGCCATGATCGCTGCCGAAAACAACGATGGAACCGGAGGAAAGCGAGTCCACAAGAGCTTTTTTGGGCAAGGGAGATTCCACCTGTGAGGTACCTTTTGCATGTTGTATCAACAGCCCTTCTGCCGCGGCGATTTCAGCGGCCAGCGTCGTTACTAAAGCCCCGACAGGAATCTCCATGGATTTTTTCCCCGACTTGAGGTGCTCGCGGATGTCCTGTTCCGTTATGACAATTCTACTCATCCGGACTCTCTCCACCCATGCCATCGATGATTTCAAGCTCAACGGGTGCTGTGCCGCTCGAGATCATTCCGATTTCTGTTGCAGCTCCCAATGAAAGATCAATAACGCGATTGTCTTTGAACGGACCCCTGTCGTTAATGCGAACCACGACTTCCCGGTTGTTGTTCAGATTGCGCACACGCACCCGCGTGTTGAAAGGAAGTGTCCGATGTGCCGCGGTCAATGCATTCATGTCGTAGGTCTCGCCATTCGCCGTCTTCCTCCCGTCAAACTCACCGGCATAATATGACGCGGTACCGGAAAGCTGATAGCCCGCATTCTCCGCGTCGTGCTGTTGGCTTTTTGAAGTGTACCGCGGCGACGCTGAACCACAGCCGAAACAAACAGCGCTTACAGCGACCACAACACAAACAACCGGGTATCTCACAGAAACTCGTTCATTTGCTTGCGCTTCAGATAGTCGGAAATCTCTTTAACGTCCTGTGACCGGTCCTTCCTGCAAATCAACAGCGCGTCATCAGTATTGATGATGATAAGATCCGAAACGCCGATTGTGGCAACGAGTTTGTTCGGAGAGAAGATGTAGGAATTATCCGTATCCTTCTGGATGACTTTGCCCGTGATGCTGTTGCCCTTTTCATCCTTTCCCGACATTCGGAAGACTTCATCCCATGAACCGATATCACTCCATCCGAACTTGCCGGGAATGACATACACCGCCTCCGCTTTCTCCATGACACCATAGTCAACGGAGATCCCGCGTATCATGCCGTACACTGTTTCAAGCGTTGATTGGTACTGGCCGGTTCCGATTGCCTTGTCGATCTTGGAGAGTTCCGCGTCCAGATCCGGCAGGCAGATTTTGATCTGTCTGAGAATTTCATCCACGCGCCAGACAAACATGCCGCTGTTCCAGAGAAAATCACCGCTTGCGAGAAAGCGTTCAGCCGTTTGAAGATTCGGCTTTTCGGCAAACGTCTTGACCTTGAGGACACCTCTGTCGTGATAGGGATTGTGTGCTCCGCCTTCAACAAACATCTGAATGTAGCCATATCCTGTTTCAGGATGCGTCGGGTGAATACCGATGGTAAGAAGACTCTTTGATTCCGCCGCGGTTTCAACTGCAAGATTGATAACGCGTTTGAATTCAACCTGGTCTGCAATAAGGTGATCCGAAGGAGAGACAACCATGACAGCGGAAGGGTCAAGCCGCCGGATATGAAGCGCGGCGAGAGCAATGCAGGGCGCAGTATTGCGGCCTACCGGTTCCACGATGACCCGCGATTCCTCAAAATGCGGAAGCTGTTTGAGGATAAGAGGTTTCTGCGTCTTGTTTGTAACGATGAAAATATCGGCAGGATCAACAATTGCTTCGAGACGCTTCACCGTATTCTGGATCATCGTCCCCTTGCCGATGATCTCAAGAAGCTGTTTCGGCGACTTCTCCCGACTGCGCGGCCAAAACCTGGATCCAACTCCACCGGCCATGATGACAGCGTAGGTCTTTGCCATGCGTTCGGATTATTTCGTCAGGATTGTAGCAGGATTCTTCAGCAGGGTTGTCATCTCGACCACCGCAGCATAACCGTCCTGTGCCACAGAATCTTCAACGGTTTGAAGAGTCAGGTTGGCGTGGGCGAGGACATGCATGACGCGTTGATCATGCTCAATGCCATTCTCAACGGCAAACTGAAGAAAGCCGAGGAGACTGGCAACGCATTCGCCGATATCATGCTTTCCCGCATTCTCACAGCTTCCACGCAACGCCTCCAGCTCACTCGAAACCCTGTAGATGATTTCGGCATCAACAACTTTCGGCCCATCATGCTGGTCGAGCCGACGCTTGACTTCCTCCACCACCTTCCCCACCGCATGAAGTCGATCATAAAACTCTTCCTGTGCAGGAGGAACGGGCAGCGTATCGCCATTCGTTGAGTGGCGGGAAGAACTTAGCAACGCTTCTGAAAGCTGTGCCACATCCGCATCCAGGGCTGTCATGCTTCCGGATTCGGGACCAATGCCGTTACGCTCGAGACACCACATGAGCCGCAACGCGAACTCATCAAACCCTTGAACTGCATACAGCGTCTCAAGAGATGACTGAATATTTCCTGAGTGGGAAAAATGTTCGATAATGTTGTCGAGGGAAACCTTCATTCTTCCCGGCAACCGTTGTTGCGTGGAAGATTCCACCCGGCGGAGAACATGAAGCAGATATGTCTGTTGGTGTGACATTCCAAGTTGGGGAGAAGAAGCCGGAAAAATATAGGTCATCGGGCTTCGATTGTCAACGCGTCAATACATAAAAGCAAAAAAGCCCCATCATTTCAGACGGGGCTCTCCGTGACTATTTTTCCGCTACTTTCAGCCGGTTCATCGCCCGCATGAGGGCTGCACGGGCCCGCTCCTGATCAATTTCCGCCCCGCGGGATTCAATTCGCTGGAGTGCCCGTGTACGGGCCGCCTCGGCACGCTGAACGACAATCTCGTCTTCCCGTTCAACAGACTCTGCCAGAACAACAACAGCGTTCTCTTTTACCTCGACAAATCCGCCGCTTGTTGAGTAACGGACATCGCGCCCCTCAGCATCCTTCACCTTCAAAACACCGATGCCGATCGCGCTGAGCAATCCGCCAATGGTTGTCGGGATCAGGCAAACGA
>CAZJYO010000139.1:0-7662 GCA_964550275.1 uncultured Chitinophagales bacterium | reverse complement strand
TCGCGCGTTACCTCGGGGATATTACCGGATGAAGCCCGGCTAGCGCGTGGCGCCAGAGGCGCCAAGGTCGGGGGTTCTTCCGAAGGAATCCCTTTGGGAGAATCCCCCCGCCCCGACGGGATGTTCTTCATATACATTCTTCGTAGCAAGAGAACCAACCGATACTATTGCGGCTCCACTTCGGATGTTCCAGATCGTCTAAACCGTCACAATCGTGGTGAGACACTATCGACGCGTCATGGGGTTCCGTGGGAACTTGTACGCACCGAGGAGTTCCCGACACGCGGTGAGGCTGTGAAGCAGGAGAATCGGATCAAGGCACGTGGTATCGCGCGTTACCTCGGGGATATTACCGGATGAAGCCCGGCTAGCGCGTGGCGCCAGAGGCGCCAAGGTCGGGGGTTCTTCCGAAGGAATCCCTTTGGGAGATTCCCCCCGCCCCGACAAAGGAACCTTGTTTCAGACTCTTTCGACCTTTGGTACCGTAGCTCCGTCTCCCTACATTGGCAAGAAGAAAGCCGCCATACCTTTCCTTGAAGAATCCTGCGACTCCGGTCGAAGAATCCGAGCGAGGCGGCACCTCGTAGAACTACGGGATTCACAAAAGAATTTCTTGACAAGTGAATCATCTTTTTATACATTCGACTACGGTTCGTTTGAAGTTGTACCCACACCATCTCCGCGAAAGAGTTGAGTTTGCAATCAAGGAACGGGTTGGTCACTCGTTGCAGATAGTGCTACCTCAGTGCTGGTTGAAACCTTGAGATGGTTTTGTTGATGCTGTTATTGGAGCAAACTCTTTCTTGTGAGTCACACCGAATCGATCCCGGAAAGAATGCACGTTCTAAATTCACAACTCAAGTGGCTTACCATGTTTAGAAGAAACCGCTTTCATTGGTTTGTGGTTGCTTTTGCAGTGATGCTCGGTTTTTCTTGCGAGCAATATGAGTACGCGTCACCGACGCCGGGTATTCTTGAAGTCCGCTTTGCAGTGCGGAATGAGGTGAATGCCGGATACATTCCGTTCGGGGATCTTGATAGTACAACAGGGGCGCAGAACTTGTTCGCGATGGTACTCAATCGGCTTGAAGTAAAGCAGTCGGGTGATGTGAAGCAGGAAATCTTTTCAAGCTTGAGCGCGATCCGCAGGAACCCCGATGGCGATATCTTTAACTGCCTCCATGTCTCCGCGAGGGATTCCATGCCGTTGCTCGGGATTGCATACGTGCCCCCCGGTCACTACACGGAACTCGTGCTTAGCGCTTCACTCAACGGTCCGATAATCGTCAGTAACCCTCCGGTGTTCAACGAGTTTCCGATTAGCGCACTCCCGCCGTTTGTCGGAAGTTTTACTCTCCCGATCAATGTCGATGTCCAGGAATCCAGGACCACCAAAGTTGTTGTTACCCTCGACTTGGATCTTTCCCTCATCAGACGGGCTGAGGACTACGTTTACCGGGAAGTGTATTATGTTTCGTCAGTTCAGCAATTCTAGAGCACAATAGGGCTACCACATGATCAACGCCTTGAAATTGCATCGCACCCTCACCGTATCGATTGTCCTTGTCCTTGGAATGGTGTTGTGGAGTTGCGAGAATCCCAACACACCGCCATATCCCAACACGCCGCCCGAGACGCGACTTGCGAATGTTCCCGCGGACGATACCATTGGGATTTATATTTCTCAAGGAACCATTCCCGAACAAACTCTTTTCTGGGTCGGTGATGACGGCGACGGCTTCATTGTTGCCTACAAGTATCGCTGGCTGAACTATCATTCAACCGGTCCGGAGAGTACGCAGTGGAACACCATTCTCAATCTTACATCCATGAGCGGATTTCCACTGGACACTCTCATTCAGGTGAGCCCGTCGGCAGCGTCCATTGCAAGAATCTACAATTATTTCAGTACGCTTAATGCAAATGATAATACCTTGTTGAACCGGCTTGATGATTCACTCGCATCAGGACATTACTTTGCAGTTCCGTATCCAACAGGACCAGTCCCCGGCGATTCCGTGAAGGGTGCGGACCCGATTCAGATTGAAGCGCCAAATAAGGGCAACTTTATTTTTAACTCTCCCGCGGACAGCAATCTCCACCGATTTGAGGTCAAGTCCGTTGACAATGTTGATGTTGAGGATCCGACGCCGGCACACGTATCGTTTTGGACACTACCCTCTCCAGGACTCATCGTAAGATTTACGACCGGGCCAACGCCAAGTCAGGGCGCTTTTCTTGTGTTGCGGTGTGCGACGGAGAAAAACCCGGGACTCAGGTTCACGTTCGGGGCAATCGACCCGAGTACGTTCCAACGTGACTATTCGTGGAGCATCGATGATACATTACATTGGTCGCCATGGAGTCGCGATGCGTTTGCAACTATTACCGCCGGGTATTTTCAAGTTACGGGCAGCGACACTCACACGATCTACATGCGCGGACGAAACCGATGGGGCGTGATCAGTCCGATTGTCTCTCAGCGCTTCAGAGCGCAAGTGCCGGCAATTGATGACCCCGCATGGCCCCATAGAACGCTCTTTATCAATAATACAAGATACACGGGCGTCGGAGGCGTTGATTCACTGCAATCGATGGGATTCTATCGGGAGGTTCTGGATTCTTGTGGGAAGAGCGACAGCATGGATGTCTGGTTAGTACGCTCTGGTTCCACTGGATTCCCTTCGCGGGTACAGCTTGCGACATATACAAGCATTGTTGTGGCCGCTGATGTCAGGATTAGCACTTTTAATGGCGCCGCGGTATTTCAAATCAGCGGTGATCGAAGAGGCAGACTCCAAGATTACCTCAACGCCGGAGGTAAAATGATCTTCAGCGGGTCACCTGATATTCGATTCATGATTTCCGGGTATGATGCATGGGCGACAAACTACCTTCATTATCAGGATAATGGGTTCATGAACACTACGCTGGACTTCGGTGGATCGATTGGCCGATTGGGGTATCCGGATATCAGATTAGACAGCACAAAGGTGACCGGAGATTCCTTGTACGCGATCAGGATGATCTCGATAGGTTACCCCCGCGGGTTTGGCGAAACCATCTCGCTCTTCAATTCCATTTCTGATCACCCGGCATTCGAAAACCAGCCATTAGGTGTGCGATACAAGGGACCGTTTATCAGTCCGGAGTGTCGTTCGATCTACTCGGTAGTGCATTTTGCCATCCCGTTGTACTTTGCGAACAAGTCTGACGTTATCCAGTCGATGAAAAAGGCGTTCATAGACATTAATGAGAATTCGATCCCGTAAGGAGGACGTAATGAGGATTTGCCAATCCGTTGCTCTCGCATTGCTCATTTCGCTATTGTCCGGCATCATGCATGCAGGTACAAACGGTAACCTGAAGGGAAAAATCACGGATGTTTCCTCCGGTGAGGTATTACCGGGTGTGAGCGTCCTGATTGTGGGCAGCGGTCGTGGAGGTGCCACAAACGAGCGGGGAGAGTACTTCATTTCCGGAGTTGCCCCCGGTTCTTATGTGCTTCGTATAACGTCACTGGGCTACAAGCCGATCGAGTCCAAGAAAATAGAAATCAATGCCGATGAAACCGCAGTGTTTGATTTCAAGCTTGCGAGTGAGGACATTGAACTGGAAGGCGTGACGGTTGAGGGTCAAGCACCGCTGGTCGACGTAAAGAAAACAGCAGGAGACCAGACGTTCAGTCGCGACAAGATTGAACAGCTTCCCAATGTTAAAGGCGTTGAGGATGTGCTTGGACTTCAGGCGGGCGTGGTGAAGTTTGGCGGCCAGATGTTCCTTCGGGGTGGTCGCGCAAATGAGACCCAGATTATGATTGACGGTGTTGTGGTGAATGATGTCGGCGCAGGAGGAAATGCGGCCGGTACATCCACCGCGAATGAACAGCTTCAGCAGTTATATTCCGGCAATTCCACCTCGGGGGCTGGCGGCGCTCTTTCAGTTTCACCCAACGCCATCCAGTCAGTCAGTGTTTCCAGTAGTGGTCTTGATGCTGAGTTTGGCAATGCCCAGTCTGGCGTTGTGAATATTACGACAAAATCAGGCGGCGACTCATACAATGGATCTTTGCAAGCGCGTTCCGATGAAATGACCGATCAAAGTTTGAACGAACGGTATTTTGCCTACAACGTCGGCGGTCCAGAACCAATCACAGGGTATTTGTTGCCCTCCCTCGGAATCAACGTTCCCGGAAAGATCGGAATCTTTTTCAGCGGCAATTTCACGCAGTCGGATGGAGCGTATGTATTCAATACCTCCCGCTTTTACAATCCGACTGAACGGAAAGTGAAGTTCGGCGGATTCCTTGGTTCGCTGTTCAATGACTTGGGTTTTGTGTATTCCGATCGTCAAGACAACGATTTTTCCTTCAACAGCAAGCTTTCATGGCAGATTGGAGAGACGGACAATCTGAACTACAGCTACCGTGCTAACGCGAGTTCTTCGCGCCCATTGTACGGGTCGCTCGCCTGGCGCGACAGAGCGGATTCCGTGACCTCTACGACAGGATTCGTCTCGCAGAATGTTTTGCAATGGAACCACGTTTTCAGTTTGAACTCACTCCTGAAAGGATATATCAGCATTCTGGAAACGGAGAGGACGGGAAGTATCGGACCGCTGGCGCCGGTTAACTACTCCGATCCAAACAGCTACAATGGACGTGACCCCAGCAGTGATGGCTTTTACGATCTTGGTACGAGCCAAAGCTGGAGTACCTCGAATACAAAGCTTGTGAACGCGAAGTTTGACTTCAGTTCAAAGCTTCATGAGTTCCATTTTCTCAAGACAGGTTTTGAATATTTCTATGAAGTAATTCAATCGACGGCTATTTCGTTCCCGTCAGAAATTCTTGATCCCTCAAGTCAATCTGATTCGATCGCACTTCATCTGGGACAACGTGGCGCGTATCCAGGCCTTGGAACGGATCGCTGGGTTACGAACGTGTTTCCAAGTCGCGGGGCATTGTTTGCGCAGGATAATATTGAATTCCGAAGCATCAATATCCACATCGGCCTTCGCTACGACTTCTTCTATCTGGGTGAACAAGTCTTTAGTGACGAATGGGTAAGCCGGTGGGAATACACGACCGGAGAACAGGCCGATTGGCTGGATAAATCTTCTTTCTGGGATGCGTTCACGAGCGGATACATCAGCCCTCGTCTTTCTATTGGTTATCCGATTTCAACGCGTACGGTGTTCTATTTCAATTATGGACATTTTCTCCAGTTCCCGGAACGCGACCAACTGTATCACGATCCTGTTCCGACGGAGGCGGGCGGGAACTATGTCGGCAACCCGTCGCTCAAGCCACAAAAGACGATTCAGTACGAGGCGGGGTTTGACCAGCTCATCTTTGACGACCTTTCGCTGGGCATTCGGGGCTTCTACAAGGACATTTTTGATTACGTGACGTTGAACGTTCGAACGACTCCCGACAAATACGTCAACCTTGACTTTGCCAGCGCACGCGGTTTTGAAATCATTGTGACGAAACAGTTGAGCAACCGATACTCTGGCAGCTTGGGGTACACCTTCCAGCTTGCCAAGGGACGTTCCTCGAATCCGTTTGCGGCGCAGGCAACCTCGGCGCTCTTTGGTTTGCCGCGTGAAGTGCGTCTTGACTGGGATCAACAGCACACGGTGAACCTCTTCCTTGGGTATCGTGTGAGCCCCACGGATAACTTCAGTATTTTCGGATTGCCATTTAACAACTGGGGCGCCTCGGTGACATGGAATTATGGAAGCGGATTCCCGTACACACCGTATGATCCGACCGTTCCTGCGGGGAGTCTGGGTGAGCTGTATCTGAAAAACACTGCGGACGGGCCGTTCACTTCCGAAGTGAACCTCTCGCTCTACAAAGGTTTCAATATCATTGAGAAGCTCAATATGACGTTCACATTGGATGTCACGAATCTTCTCAATCGCAGGAACGTGGATTTGAATGCGGGCGGATTCAACAATGCGGCCGGCAGACCAATCGTGTACGGAGACTATACGAATGTGACAAGAGAGATTTATTCATGGGGTGCCACGGCGGGTGGCGGCTCATTTGCATCAACGGTTCCGCCATATATTTTCAGAGCGCCTCGGCAGATAGCTCTCGGATTGAGAATCAATTGGGATTAGGAATGACTACACTCATGAGGTCCATGATGAACACCCGGAAACTTGCCCTTGTCGTTGCTGTCTGTTGCTTTGTACTCGTGAATGCGGCGCAAAGTCAGCGACGGTATGACTTCAAGAAGCAGGGCTTCTCGATGAAGTTGCAAATGAACAATGTTGGTACATTCGGGAGGATTGCGTATCCGCCCTTTAGTTCAAACCCGAACCCCCCGGATGACGATTCTCTTGGCCTTGAATACCCGATAGGCCAGAAGATCGAACACGTGTATGGCGGGGGACTTTGGATTGCCGGGAAACTTGATACTTCCACCGGCCCTGTCCCGAGGCCTCCGTTGAAGCTCGTTTCTCTCTGCTATGAAGGTTGGGCCGGTCCCTATTATGAGTTTTTTCCCGGTACTGATCCTCGTGATGGCTTTTGGGAGGCGAACTCCAGGGATACTGTTCCGCCGGCTGGATGGTACGATTACTGGGGAGGGTCCCTGCCGTTCCAACCGATTTCTGATCAGGACTTGTATTGTACCTACACAGACAGTGCTGTGAGGGTACCCGGTCACGTTCCGATGAAGCTCAAGGTCATCCAAAAGTCGTATGCGTGGGAAGACCCGTACGCCGACGCAATTTTGATCTTTGAGTACCTGATTATGAACTGTGGAAGCAAGAACATCGATAGCGCGTATATCGGCTACTTCTTTGAGGCAGATGTCGGTCCAATTGGTGTCGGACAGTACTGGACGCATAACTATACCGATTACATCCCGAATGCCCGCACGGCGTTTGTCCATAACCCCCAGGATGAAGGATCGACTCCGGTCGGGGCCGCGTTGTTGCAGACGTCAAGGCCTCTTGACTCACTCAAATACACATTTCAGTGGTTTCCGGGCGGCCAGACTCCACCGGATGACCTTCAGAAATACAACATGATGAGTTCCGGTATCATTGATCCTCCTGAGTATCCATCGTTATCGGACACGAGATTTGTGTTCTCTTTCGGGCCGTTCACTATCAGGCCGCAAACGTCGACAACTCAGGGTGACACGCTTCTCATTGCCGTCGCTGTCGTTTCGGGATATTCGGCAAGAATTGATCCCAGAATTGTCCTCCAAGCAAATGCGGCGCGTGCGCTTGATATCTACCTGAATCAGGGTATCAGGTTGCCGGCAACTCCGCCCTCGCCGCCGTTACGGGTGACTGTCGGCTTCCGTCGGGTTGAATTGGATTGGGAGTGGCGACCGGGTGATGACGTGCTGTACGGCAGGCCGGATCCCGAATTGAATTGGGACAGCACAAACCAACGTGCGCGCCTTTTCCCTTCCCGCATTACCAACCCTCCCCCGGGATATGATTCGACGCGCGGTGGACGCAACTTTGAAGCATATCGAGTCTGGCGGAGTGAAAATCCTTCTTTGACGGATCAGAGTTTCGTTTTATTGAAACAATATGATGCCCTGGAGGATGACAACGATACGCTCAAGTTTGAATATGAAACCGGTCTTCAGTACAAATTTGTTGATTCCAATCTTGTGCGCGGAAAGACAT
>CAZJYO010000138.1:0-7675 GCA_964550275.1 uncultured Chitinophagales bacterium | reverse complement strand
GCCATAAAATCAAAACGCCCCGGACAAGCCGGAGCGTTTGATTTTGTAGCGGGGACAGGACTTGAACCTGCAACCTTCGGGTTATGAGCCCGACGAGCTACCAATTGCTCCACCCCGCGATCATGTATTTTCATTGATACGAAGCCAACTCAATTGTTGAGTGACGCTTTCATCTGCGTCACGAAATCCTGCCGTTGTCAGGCAGGACTCCACCCCGCGATCATGTGTATCAAATATACCAAAGAAGGGCTGGTAAGTCAAGCTACTTCCACGTCTTCCAAATCGGGTGCGCTTCGGTGTTAAAAATCACATCGCCGAATGTAAAGGCATCCTTTGGCGCAAGCAGGAGATAGAGATACTTGAGAGTCTCGGCAAGGAAGAAGCTTTCCATGCCATCTGCCTTCTCTTTTGTGGTAACATCCTCAAGGTATGCATAGCCTGCTTCAGTCCGGCAGTGTTCCACCAATCCTTTGAATAGTACTTCACCCATCTTGCGATACTTCTCGTCGCCGGTGAAATGATACAGATAGTACGCCGACTCAATGATCTCGGGCCTCAGGTAGTACTGCTTTCGTTTGACGGTCATCGTCGAATAGTCAATCTGTTCAGGTTCAATGCCGTGAAGGTTCCACATCTTGAAGCAAGACTCCTGCAGTCGTACTGCACGATCCAAATCACCGGTGAGGCACAGAACACTTGGATAAAAAGCTTCCAATGATCCAAACACCGTCGAAAGTCTCGCGCCGGTCTTCATATCCACTCTTCCATACCACAATCCGTCATGGGTTGTATCTGCAACAAGTGTGTTCACTGCACGGAGCGCGTCGTCAGCCATCGTTGCAAACTCTTCATCACCGAAAAGCATTCTCGCCTTCACCAGGTATTCATAGTATGAATCAATCGCTCCCCCGATATGACTTGAAGTGTTCACCCATTCGCCTGTGACAACATTGATCACCGTTCCAACAAGCCCGATTGTCGATCGGCGCTTGTACAGTTCAATGAGGGCGCGCCTGGATTTTTCATAGTACACGGGGTTGCCGGTCAGCTTGCTCAAGGTTCCGAATTCAAGAATCGCGGTACCGATCTCGGCCGGGTTGTTCAGTGAATCGCGTATCGCGCCGGTTTGTAAATGAACATACCTGTAGGGCAAGCCGGTGGGGGTTTCATAAATCGGGAGAAGCCGCTTGCCAAGATCCTCTGCAAGCACAAGGAATCGTTTGTCGCCATCCATCTGATATGCAGAGAGGAGTCCACCAAGTAAACGTATTGTCACTTCGAAGGCCTGCACTTCAATGTTCTTGTTGAACGATAAGCTGTCCAAGATTAGTTTTTTCGCTTCAGCTGCTTCATCCTTTAATCTCATGATCAACATGGTATCGAAAGCGTCCACAGGTGTCATATAAAGCGAAGTGCCATACCAATCATGAGGTGTTTTGCTGAGCGGTTGAAGAGCGTCATGTCCCCATGCGTATTTCTTGTAGGAATTCCAGGCGTGAAGAAACTCGGCCTTTACGGCTTCTCCCGTTACTTCTTGGGTTTTTGACTCAAACGGCAGGAGCAAAGTCAGAAACAGTGTTATTGCTAAGAGGCGGCTCATTTGCAAACTCCGTTGGTGAACAGTGAAGAGCAAGATATGCATTATTCCACACTTGTGACAGGTTAACGCAACTGTTGCATTGTCTCAGTTTGGTGCCTATCGGTCAGCCGGGGCTGACCCACTCGCATATGCAGTAGAACGACCGCCCGCCTGCCAAGAGATGCGTCATAATTGGACGGGCAGGTCTCGGTCGTTCGCCGAGCTGCCAAACTGAGACACAGCAAGTGTTGACATTGAAATTCCTCTTGGGTAATGTTACACGGTCGAACATCCTTCCAAGTCATCACACGCGGGATACACTATGAATCGCATCATTTTCATTGTTGCGTGCTGTTCAGCGCTCTTGTTATCATGCTCCAACCCGAAACAGTCGCATCAAAAAACCATCGGCGTCAGCTTGCTCACAAGCTCTCACATATTCTACAAGGATCTGGAGGAGGGACTTGTGGAAGAGGCGGGACGCTTGAACTATGAGCTCATCATTACGGCGGCGGATTTTGACCTCGGGAAACAAACCGCACAAGTTGAAGATTTCGTTGCGCGCAAAGTCGATGCCGTTGTTGTGTGTCCCGTGGATTCCCGCGGCATCGGTCCTGCAATCCGTAAAGCAAACGCTGCCGGCATACCGGTCTTCACCGCGGATATCGCGGCACAAGAGGGCGAGGTTGTCACTCACATTGCTTCCGACAATGTTGCCGGCGGGAAGATTGCGGGCGAGTATATGGCAAAATTACTCGGCGGCAAAGGCAAGGTAGGCATTATCAACCAGCCGGCGATTACTTCTGTGCTGGACCGGGTGGAAGGATTCAAGCAGGCACTGGCGGCTCATCCGGAAATTGAGATTGTCGCGGATGTTAATGGACAAGGAGTGAGAGACAGGGCAATGCAGGCGGCCTCCGATGTGTTGCAGGCGCATCCGGATATTACCGGGCTGTTTGGCATCAATGACGATTCCGCCCTGGGCGCGCTTGATGCGGCTCAGCAGTTCAACCGGCTGAATGTTGCCATCATCGGCTATGACGCCACCCCGCCTGCGGTTGATGCCATCAAGAAGGGAACTCCGCTGAAGGCCGACGTCATTCAATACCCGCGCAAGATTGGCACAACAACGATTCTTAAGGTCAGCGAGCACTTTGCTTCAAAGCCGCTCCCTAAAATCGTTCCTGTCGAGGTGGGAATTGTGGACAGGGAAACTCTTACAAACCAGTAAACTGCCGGTTATGCTGCGAATGTTGAACATCTCGAAACGCTTTCCCGGCGTCGTTGCGCTTGATGACGTTACGCTCGAGGTGCGTCCGGGTGAAGTGACTTGCCTTGTCGGAGAAAACGGCGCCGGAAAGTCCACGCTCATGCGAATCCTCACGGGCGCTCTGCCCATGGATTCCGGTCGCATAACCATCGATGATGTTGCTGTAACAGTGGACACCCCTCTTGCTGCGCGTGAACATGGAATAGCCATAGTCCATCAGGATCTGCATCTGATTCCGGCATTGACGGTTGCGGAGAATATCACCCTTGGCAATGAACCGGTTAAAGGCGTTTTCATTGACGCCCGGGGAAACCGCCAAACCGCGCAGGCGGCGTTGGAAGAGCTCGGAGGCGGAATAGATGTCGATCAGCAGGTGCAATCACTCAGCATTGCACACCGGCAGCTTATTGCGATCGCGCGCGCAATGGCGTCCAGTATTCGATTCCTCATACTGGATGAACCCACGGCCTCATTGATGAAACATGAAACACAGTCGCTGTTTCGTGTCATCAGGAAGCTGACCTCACAAGGCGTCGGGGTCATTTACATTTCGCATCGTCTGGAGGAGATTTTTGAAATTGCGGATCAGATCGCAGTATTGCGTGACGGTAAGGTTGTGAAAACTGGCAAGCGGGTGGATTTTGATCGCCCAACCATTATCTCTCTCATGGTCGGAAGAACGATCGAGCAGGAGTATCCGTCGTTTCAGCACCCCGCCGGTGATGAGATTCTCCGGTTGCAGAATGTATCCGGAAAAGGGTTTCGGAGCGTCGGTCTCACGTTGTACCGGGGGGAAGTGCTGGGATGGGGCGGGCTCGTTGGCGCCGGGCGGTCGGAACTTGCGCACGTGATTTTTGGGGCGAGTCCTCTGTCATCAGGGAATTTGGTTCTTGATGGAATCCCATTCCGGCCGCAATCGCCCCGTGATGCGATCGCGTCGGGCGTCGGGCTTCTTACGGAAGATAGAAACCGTCTTGGTTTGATATTGGATATGAACGTGCGTGAGAACATTACGCTGGCAAACCTTGCTTCTCTCTTTCCTGGGCCGTTTGTGAACGTGGACATGGAACGATCTGTGTGCGAAGAATTTATCGGACAACTCCACATCAAGACGCCCTCGACGGAACAAGCAATCGCAACGCTCAGCGGAGGAAACAGGCAAAAGGTTGTTCTTGCGCGATGGCTTCTGACAAAGGCAAAGGTCCTCATATTCGATGAACCGACAACCGGCATTGATGTCGGAGCGAGGTTTGAAATCTACCGCATCATTCATGAACTGGCCGGAAAAGGACTTGGCATCATCATCATTTCCTCCGACCTCCCGGAGTTGTTGGGCGTGTGCGATCGCATTATGGTGATGAGCGAGGGGAATATCACGGGAATGTTGGACAGGAACGAGGCGACACAGGAAAAAATCATGGAGCTTGCGAGTCCGGGCGCCGTGACATGATCATCGCATGAAGATCAAGAACATAGCGGGAACGCAGGTGGGAATCGTAACCGCGCTTGTCGCGGAGGTTGCGCTTTTCTCCCTTCTCTCACCGCATTTTCTCACCGCTGACAACCTGCTGAATGTCTCCCTTCAGGTCTCCATCTCAGCTATTATTGCGGCAGGGATGACGATGGTTATCCTCACGGGCGGCATTGACCTTTCCGTCGGTTCCCTCGTTGCGTTTGTGGGCGTGCTGTGTACAATGGTGCTTCAATCGACGTCAAGTCTGCCGATGGCAATTGTCGTCGGACTGTTGGCAGGCATGGCGTCGGGGGCGGTCGCAGGTGTTTTTGTAACGCGATTTCGGATCACCCCGTTCATTGTTACGCTTGCACTGATGACCGTCTGGCGCGGCTTTGCTTTCATTCTCACCGATGCGCGCCCGGTGTGGGACCTTCCGGAATCATTTGGAACGTTCGGCGCAGGAAGACTCCTGGGCATTCCTGTTCCGACGATCGTTATGGTTGTGGTGTTTCTCGCCGGACATGTGGTGCTCACGCGGACGAAGTTCGGGAGATATGTGTATGCGGTGGGCGGGAACGCGGAAGCCGCACGGTTGGCAGGTATTCGAACAAATCGGATTCTCTTTTCGGTGTACCTTCTCTGTGGCGCACTCACTGCCGTGAGCGGAATTCTCCTTGCGTCGCGGTTGAACTCGGGCCAGCCCAATGCCGGACTTATGTACGAGCTTGACGTGATCGCGGCTGTCGTTGTGGGAGGAACAAGTCTCCAGGGCGGACGCGGGACGATCATCGGTACGTTTGTCGGCTCGATGTTGATCGGCGTCCTCCGCAATGGTCTCAATCTTCTTAACGTGGATTCCTATGTGCAACAGGTTGTCGTCGGTGGAGTCATTCTGCTGGCTGTGTTGATGGATCGTTCCGGAAAAAATCAAAGGTAACCATGCGTATCGCCATTCTCTCTCTTGCAATCACTCTGTGTGCCGCGGGCGCAGCAGCTCAATCCAATGTTGACCGCCTCGTCGAAGAGCTCGAGTTTCTCAGTCGCGGTTCGCTCAACAACTGGAAGTACAGCACCGATTTTTCGTCCGACCCGTTGAAGACATCTTTTGATGAAACCAAGTGGAAGAACCTCACGCTTGATGAAAACATTTTCCCCGACTCCTGCTGGCTGAGAAAAGAAATCTCGCTTCCCGATCGTATGTTGGGTCAGCCCGTGAAGGGAAAAGTCAAGTTCCTTGTTTCCGTTGATGACTACGGATTCCTGTGGGTGAACGGAGAGAGCAAAGGGCATTTTCCGTGGGATGGCGAGTTTGTTCTCACGGAGGATGCGAAACCGGAACAACGCTTTGTTCTTGTAATAAAAGCAATCAACACTGGGGGGCCCCTGCGTCTGATCAGGGCTGAACTCCAAACGGAGTCATCGTCTGATCTTCGGGCTGTGATCGAGGATGTTGCGCTTGGTTTGCGCGTGGGACAAAAGCTTCTCAGTTTCGACACATATCAAAGCAATGCACGCCGCAAGGAAGACCCCGGCATTGACCGGTCGCAGATCGACAGAAAAGAGAAAGAACAGCTTTCCGCTCTTTTGCAGACTGTTGCGCCGACATTGAATCTTCAGTCGCTCAAGGATGGCGACATTCCGGCGTTCAAACAATCTCTTGATGAGACGCGTCGCAAGCTGAAACCTGTCGCAGACTTCTCCAAGCGCTTCTCTCTGTTCTTCAATTCCAATGCGCACATCGACGCCGCCTGGCTGTGGCGCAAACAGGAGACAGTAGAGGTGTGCAAAAACACTTTTGGTTCTGTCATGAACATGATGAGGGCACGCCCTGATTTTACCTATACGCAGAGCTCCGCGGCGTTTTACGACTGGATGGAACGCTTTCATCCGTCGCTTTTTGAGCAGATCAGGTCCCGTATTGCAGAAGGCCGCTGGGAAGTAACGGGAGGGATGTGGGTTGAGCCGGATTGCAATCTGCCCGCAGGCGAATCATGGGCGAGACACTTGTTGTACTCCAAGCGGTACTTCAAACAAAAATTCAATATTGATGTGAACGTCGGATGGAACCCTGATTCGTTCGGCTACAACTGGAACATGCCGCAGTTGTATCAGCAGGCAGGCATCGATGCGTTCGTGACGCAGAAGATCGGCTGGAACGATACCAACGTGTTTCCCCACAGATTGTTTTGGTGGGAATCGCCGGACGGTTCACGCATTCTCAGTTATTTCCCGTTCGATTATGTGAATACTATTGATGATCCGTTCCAGCTCATCGATTGGTTGCGCCAATATGAGGCCAACACGGGATTCACGAAGATGCTTGTCCTCTTCGGCATCGGCAACCATGGCGGAGGTCCATCACTGGAGATGCTTTCAAGGATCGACCGGCTGCGCAACGTGGATATCTTTCCGTCGATTGAGCACGGTACTTCCGGTCAGTATCTGAACTGGATCAAATCGCATGATCTTTCAACGGTTCCGGTGTGGAAGGACGAATTATACCTCGAATACCACCAAGGTACATACACAACGCAATCAACAATGAAGGAGCGAAACCGGAAAAGCGAAGCCCTTCTGACGCAGGCCGAGAAGTTCTCCGCCATTGCTTCCCTGTACGGACGCGCGTACAACGCCCCATCGCTTGAAGCTGCATGGAGGAATGTTCTCTTCAACCAGTTTCATGACATTCTCCCCGGTTCGGGGATTCGTGAAGTGTACATCGATGCCAATGAAGATTTTGACGCGTCCACTGCGCTCGGTGAATTTGAACTGCAAGGCGCGTTGGATGCGATCGTAAGCAACATCAATACCAGCAATGCAACCGGAGATCCGGTGGTAGTCTTCAACCCGCTTGCTTGGGACCGTACGGATGTTGTCGCTGTGAAGCTTCAGCAGGGAGATCGTTCGGAGTACTCCGTTGTGGATGGGAAAAACAATCCGGTTGCATCACAAATCGTCGTGAACAGCGCGTTGGATCGCGAAATCATTTTCAGGGCAAGGGTTCCCGCCTTGGGCTACTCGACGTTCATGCTGAAAAAGAAGCCGTCGGGACAACCGGCAACAGATCCCAAGCCGGCAGCGCTCAAGGTGGACAGCATGCTCATCGCAAATGAGCACTTCGCGGTACGTATTGATCCGGACTCCGGCTGGGTCAGGAGCATTCAGGAAAGAACGGGGAGGGAGCTTCTTGCGGGCTATGGAAACGAACTCCAATTGCTGGAAGATCGGCCAAGCGCTTGGGATGCTTGGAACATCGGGCTGACGGGAGTCAAGTATCCGTCCAGGTTCAAGGGAACGGAAGTGATCGAGCGCGGACCGGTGCGGGCTATTCTTCGTGTCCATCGCGAATACCTGAAGCCGGGCGTTGTGA
>CAZJYO010000137.1:0-7725 GCA_964550275.1 uncultured Chitinophagales bacterium | reverse complement strand
CCGTGAAATCGCGAGCCCTTTTTTCAATTGTGACTTACTTATTGGACAACCTCAAAGTCCTCGTTTGATACTTGCCCCCTCAATCGTTATCTTTTTTCCGTTCATCAACACTACATGCGAGCTGAATGAAAGAACGTTCGAGGGAACGAAGAGCGGAGCTTCTGCTTGAAGAATTGTTCGAGCAATTAGCCGAGCGTGAGAATGTAAAGCAGATGCTTGTGGACCTGACGGCCTTGCCTATCGACGAGGTCGTCGAGAGTTTGATCAAGGATTTTGAAATCATCATTGCCCGACGCCAGGTTGAAGCGCTCCGCGCAATTGTAGCCCGAAATGAGAAGCGGCCTCAGCCCGATCAGCCCGTAGAAGCGAAAGCCCCGGAAGAAATTGTTCCGCCGGCCCCACAGCCAAATGTTGAGCCAACGCCCGTTCCGGTACAGGTTTCGCCGCAAGTAACGACTCCGCTTGAACCGCCTCCAGCGCCCCAAGTTGAGCAGAAACCGCCTCAGCCCGCTCCTGTTGAAGCGCCCAGGCCTTCTCCGCCTGTTGCCAAATCCGAACCCGAAAAGAAACCTCCGGCATTTTGGGAAAAGATGGAGGAGGAAATCAGGGTTGGCATCATTAAGGACAGAGATAAGAGCACGCCGGTTCATGTTCCCGAAAAGATTGAACCTGAGCCGGAAGAAGAGGAAGAAGAGCTGCCTGAAACCGTAGAGGCGCCTTCATCCGAACAACTCCGCAGTCCTTGTAAGTTCACGGATGATGATCTTGTCTATATTCATGCCGTGACAATGATTCCAGAGAATGATCCTCCTTCTCCAAATCCGTTCATGCTGGAAGAGAAGGGGATTGACTCAAAAGAATTTGCCTTCGCCTTTGATCATGACGGCATGAGGTTTTATCTCAGCAGGGTTCCTTCGAGTTTCAGCGTCAGCAAAGTTGGCGTTCTCCTGCTCAGCAAGCAGGAGTCGCTGGAAATGCGCGGGGTGCATGAATCCATTCTCAATGACCTGCGTCTGCATGGTATCGTTCTACCGTTTGATTTTGGCACGCTTGCCCGCGGCCGCGATGCTCTCCTGGGCAGGATCGAGAAACATCGCGATAAACTGCTGGATGCCTTGGATACGATGATGGCCACAAAGTGGTGGACGGTTTCGTTGTTTGTGCTTGATGCGAAGATGTCGCAGTTGGTCGGCAAGGATGAGACACAGGTGTCGCGCCGAACAAACGAGCGCGCAAGCTACTCAAAAGTTCCGGCCACCAAAAAGTATGACATCAAATTGCTGGAAAGGATGTTGAGCAAAGAGAAGAAGATTGCCGAGTCAGTTCACGAGGAACTAAAGAAGGTTGTGGTGCGATCGGATGTTGATATGATGGTCAGTCTCGGCAGCGGTTCATCGGAAGATTGGAAGCAGATTCTGAAGGCGTCCTATGAAGCGCCCGCCGGCCAATCGGGGAACTTGTTCCGTGCAATTACTGATCTGCAGTACCACTATGTTATGTTCGATCTTATGTTGTCGGTATCCGGAGACTCGGTATCCTTTGGATTTGTCCACAAGTGATCATGATTCCGGTACGGCCATTACCTCGGCTTCGCTGAGATCATCCGAAAGCAGTATCGTCAAACTGTTCGGCCGGCAGCATGTTTGACAGTCCTCTGTGTAGTGCTGATGCTTCCCGCCGCCGGTGTCAATCGTGATTTCGTTGACGGAAAAACAGTATGCGCATTGAAACGATGATTCAATTTCCATGACGTTGCAGTTGTTCGTTCCTCAAGAGTTTTCCCGTTCCACTGTCCGAGAGTTGTTATGTCCGCAGAATCCCTGACCGGTGAAATCTACAACCCTTCTGAAGAGATACTAAGAAACGCGAAGGTTTCCAACTGGAATGAACTTTCCGCAAAGGCCGGCAAGGACCTTCAGGAGTTTTGGGCCGCCGAAGCGAAGGAATTGCACTGGTTTTCCCCCTGGTCCCGGGTGTTGGATGAATCAAAGAAGCCCTTTTACAAGTGGTTCACCGGCGCGAAAACGAATATCTCGTACAATTGTCTCGACCGGCATATCTCCTCGGCACGGAGTAACAAGATAGCATTACTGTGGGAAGGGGAGAACGGCGACTTCCGTTCCTTCTCCTATTTTGCTCTGCATCGCGAAGTGTCGCGTTGCGCCGGCGTTTTGCGCAGTCTTGGCGTACGCAAGGGTGACAGGGTGACAATCTACATGGGAAGAGTGCCCGAACTTCCGGTGGCAATGCTTGCGTGCGCACGCATCGGCGCCGTTCACTCTGTTGTGTACGGAGGGTTCACGGTTGAAGCTCTCGCAGAGCGGATTGAAGACAGCCAGTCAAAGGTGCTCATCACCTGCGATGGCGCGTACCAGCGGGGGAAGATCGTCCCGCTGAAACAAATCGCCGACGAAGCACTTCGCCGCGCGGGAACTGTGCAGAGTGTTCTTGTTGTGAGGCGGACAGGCGAGCCGGTGGCAATGGAGCAGGGGCGCGACATGTGGTATCACGAACTGATGAATCTGCCCATCGCCGGGAACAACAACCAACTTGAAATTATGGACGCGGAAGATCCGCTGTTCCTTTTGTACACATCGGGGACAACTGGAAAGCCCAAAGCGATTTTACATACACACGGCGGATATATGGTTGGAACATACACAACGCTGAAATATGTGTTTGATATCCGGGATCAAGATCGTTATTGGTGCGCGGCCGATCCGGGCTGGATTACGGGGCACAGCTACATTGTCTACGGACCGCTGATAAATGGCGCCACGTCATTTCTGTACGAGGGTGCGCCGACATTTCCATTCCCGAATCGCTGGTGGCAAATCATCGAGCATTACGGCATCAACATTTTGTACACGGCGCCGACGGCAATCCGCGGCTTGATGAGGTTCGGAGAATCGTGGCCTGAGAGACACGATCTTTCTTCGTTGAGATTGCTTGGTTCCGTCGGAGAACCAATCAACCCGGAGGCGTGGAAGTGGTACCACCGTGTGATCGGAAAGAGCAAATGCCCCATTATGGACACATGGTGGCAAACAGAAACCGGCATGTTTATGATTACGCCGGTTCCAACTGTCCCATTGAAACCGGGTTCGGCAACGAGACCATTCCCCGGATTGAAAATGGAAATCTACAACGAGGAAGGAAAGCCTGTCGGCCCGAATGAAGAAGGGTTCCTCGTGATAACAACGCCGTGGCCCTCCATGATGCGAACGATCTACAATGATCCTGATCGTTACGTCCAGCAATACTGGAGCCGGTTTCCCGGTGTGTACATGACCGGAGATTCTGCTCGACGCGATGAAGACGGTTATTACTGGGTGATCGGAAGAGTGGATGACGTGATTAAAGTATCAGGATACCGGCTGGGGACTGCAGAAATCGAAAGCGCGCTTGTCAGCCACCATGCTGTTGCGGAAGCGGCGGCAATCGGATTGCCGCATGAGGTTAAAGGAAATGCAATCCACGCGTATGTGATTCTCAAGGTTGGGCAAACGGCGCATGACGGGCTCAAAGAGGAACTACGCTCTCATGTTGCGCATGAACTCGGACCTATCGCAAAGCCGGAACATATTGAGATTGTTGATTCATTGCCCAAGACCAGGAGCGGAAAAATAATGCGAAGAGTTTTGAAGGCAAAAGCTCTCGGGCAGGATCCGGGCAATCTCATGACGCTTGAAGAATAAATGTTCCTCCCGTCCAAACTCTCCCCGAATTAAACCACGAACGAAATTCCAGGCGTGTCACAATCGAACATGCGCGAAGGCAAAAAGGTAGCTGTTGTCCTTTTCCAGCTTGGGGGTCCGGACACGCTGGAGAACGTCGAGCCGTTTCTTTACAACCTCTTCTGCGATCCCGACATCATTGATCTTCCCATGGGGTTTCTCTTGCGCAGACCGCTTGCATGGTGGATTGCCCGAACGCGCGGCGCAAAGGTCAGAAAATACTATGCGCAGGTGGGAGGGGGCTCGCCGATCCTCAAGCTCACCACGCGCCAGGCAACGGCTCTTCAGGAGCATTTGTCGCAGAAGATGAATGTGAAAACATTTGTCTGCATGCGTTATTGGCATCCGATGACGGAGGAAGTGGTTCAGACGCTCAAGAGTGAAAACTTTACAGATATTGTTCTCTTGCCCCTCTACCCGCAGTATTCGATGACGACGACCGGTTCAAGCATCAATGAATGGAATCGCGTAACAGGAAGACTCGGATTGAACGGAACCGTGATCAGGACGGTAGAGGAGTACTGCGATCATCCCTTGTACGTCCGGTCATTTGTTGAGAAAATACGGACGGCCTTGAACCGTGTTCCGGAACCGGAGCGGTCTTTGGTGCATCTTGTTTTTAGTGCTCATGGAACGCCGCTCAAACTTGTTGCAAAGGGGGATCCGTATCAATCCCAGGTTGAGCGATCATATCGCGCGATTGTGAAAGAAGGCAATTTTGGTTTGCCTCACCATCTGTGCTACCAGAGCAAGGTCGGATCGGACAAGTGGCTGGAACCTTCATTGCATGCAACCATTCACGCGCTTGGGGACGAAGGGGCGACCCATGTGATCGTCGTGCCGGTGTCTTTTGTATCGGACCATAGTGAGACACTCTATGAGATTAACATTGAAACGCGTGAAGAAGCATTACAGCAGGGGATACGTTACTTCGACATGTGTCCTGCACTGAATACGAATCCGCTGTTCATTGGGGCGCTTGCGGATGCCGTCATCCGCACGTTGAACAACGGATGAATGGAAAACAAAAGGCCGGCTGTTGAGCCGGCCTTCCGTACAGGGTCAACCTTCGCGCCACGCGAATAACGTGTACCTTCCCATCGCGGGATAAAATTTGGGCGGGCTTTTCACAAACCGTTCATCATACCTGAAATCTTTTCTATAACCATTCAGCAATGCCCCGCTCCCCGGGTTCACCTCGCCGATTTCGCCGCGTTTGTATTGCATCATACAGCCGTATGTGGTCAAAGCGCCGCGGGGTGGATAAAGTTTTGCATCTTGGGCTTCAAACACGCCCGTAAGCGTAAAGATCGCCGCGTCAATCTTGCGGTTTGCGTAAGCCGCCGGGTTGCTGTTATCATACGTGACCTGAATATCTCCTGATGCATAGATCCCAAGCTTATCGGTGGATGTTGGTACCGTGCGCGGATTTGTCTTTGCCCGCACATCCCCGGTGATATACACGTTTCCCCCGCCAATGATTTTTGCGGCTCCAATCGCAAGGTCGCCATTGTAGGTTCCCTGGACGTAGAGATTGCCTCCGTTGACAACAAACGCCCCATTTTGCGTGAATGCACTGGCATTGGCAAAAATAGAGTCATACGAAGTTGCAGGCACTTGCAATCGGATTGACCCGCTGGGATCAAAAGTCAAGATGGCGTCTGTACCGGAAACGGAGCGGCCATTTATCGGATCTGTTCCCGCGGTGATAAAATCGTTCATGTTGGTCGGGTAGGGGATGGTGATGCCCCATTCATTGCCACCAAGCCACTTTGCGCTATTGCTGTTAGGAGCCGCCTTCTTCCATGCCGTGGCTTTTTTCATGAACACCGGACTGCCGTTGATGTTAAACTTGTCATTTGTATGTACCGGACCCCAGGCCGTGTCCCATGTACTCCAGGTTGTCGGCTGTCCGCCCTTGTTTGCTTCGATGTTTGTTAACCACGCGTACCGTGCCATGGTTTCGTTGCGAAGTTCTGCGATGACGGTATCGCGAAGGGTATGCGGTCCGAGGTCGATTTTCGCTCTCGATACAACAAATTTACTGTTACCCGCTGTTACAAAGGATACGTTCACCTTTCCGTTGGCGAACGTGGCTTCGAAGGGGGTTGTGAACGACGGGTCCAAGAAAAGATCGGAGCACCCGATATTAGCTCCGCTCGACGCAATGTTGCGGGCGACGCTCGCCCCGTAATACTTCATGTAGTTGGTCATTGCGTCGGACCCGGACGAGGTGATGTTGAGCAGTGCATAGCTGACAATCATGCTCAGACCCACGACATATACTATGGCGGCTTTTCCCATGTTCTTCTCTCCCTAAAGAGTGAGTATTATCCGTGACGTTTGAGGTTTCGTGAAGCCAATCTGGTTTGCCTCCAGAAAGCGGCACTAAAACCCCATTCATCAAAACTCTGCTCATCGATGGCTCTGTCTTTGACCCTCCACGGGCTCTCGACGCGGACCGTTGTTTCGACAATCCAAATCTGGCCCAAACCGACCGGGGGCCTGGCTTCGTGGTTCAAGTACTTCAAGCCGAACACCGTTACGCCCGGGAGAGCTCCGGAGACAACATCATTCCCCCCGGAACGAAGTCGCCGATACAAGAGCTTGTCATTCGGGTTGGGCGTTGACGTCGCAGCTGCACCCAAAAACCAGTCCACGGTGTCGGGACTTCCATCGTCATTGATGTCGCCCCGGAATCTGATGTGACTCGAATCGGCTTTCAGAATGACGGTCGTAGGGTCATCAATCTTGTAGCCCATCTTCCGGAAATCATATTCAATACATTGAACCAGCCCGACGAGTGATTCCTGGACTACAACATCTGCCTCATACGAATCGCCGGACTCCGCGACGGTAAAGTTCATGCGCAGACCCATGAGTGTTACATAGCCCGCGATCAGGAAGGAGCAAAGTATGTCAATAAATGTGCCCATGAGTTTTCCCCCTTTTGTGGTTGCTCAGTTCCAATAGGAGATTATTGTGGGAATAGTGAGAGTGTCGGTCGAAGATGGACTCGACACCGTGATGGTAACCTTTTTATGCCATGTCGGGGAGGTGGAATAACCGTTCAAGTTCGCTTTTGTTACATACTGGACCCTTGATTTTACGAGATAGTCTGCGCGAAATCCCCTCGCCTCACCGCGATATTGGGCAACTTTCGCCTTTGACGTGTCGTTGACAAACTCAATGGAAAAGTTGTTGAAGTCATCCACATCGTTGAAGTCAGGTTTCGTGGAATCCGTTGAACGGTATTTTTCCATCGAGGATGGTCCGAGACCACCTGCAGAGGTGAGCTTTGACAGTGATGTGATTCCGCTATCTGCCGCCGCCGCGTCATAGAGCTTCCCCTGGATTTCCTCGATGAGGGAAGTCGCCAAAGAGAGCGAGGCAACGCCGAACTCGCTGTCCATCACCACTTGTTCATTGTCAAGAATGATGTTGTTTGCGCCCAGGATAACGAGCCCTAAAATTCCCAGTGCCCCCATAACCAGCATGACTTGTCCCATTGCTATCCCTTTCTATGAGACTTATGAATGAGCATATCGAACACGATCATTACTTCTCCCACCAGGAAACCAATTCGTACTTGTCCGAAAAGGGGAAGAACGGGGGAGACTGGGTCAGAAATCGTGAATCATGTCGGAAGTATTTGGACATGCCGTTGTTGATTGAGCCGCCGCTGACTGTAGCGAAGTTTGTGGAGCCATTCAGCGCGACGCCTCCGTACAGAGTGAACTTTCCCTGGTTCCCACAGCCAGTGTAATTTTCGACAGCGAAAGTGCCGTTGTGCGCATAAATCGCTGCTTGGACGGTGGTTTTAGAGGAACCGGATCGCCCGCTTCCGTTTGTTGCAATGTAGGCCATTCGCTCCGCTACTATCCCCATCATGTCAGTTGAATTTGGGTTCGTTTCCGGGTTTGTGGCAGCAACAAGGTCGTTTTGGAACCAGACATTTCCCTTGAGGGCTCCCGTTGATGTTCCGGTT
>CAZJYO010000136.1:3820-7741 GCA_964550275.1 uncultured Chitinophagales bacterium | reverse complement strand
GTTTCATTTGCTTCAAGTGCAAAAGATCCGCTTTGGTTCACGACAGCGCCTGCCGATGCAGTTCCCATCGCCCTGAAGAAGGCAAACCTGAAGGTTGGGGACATTGACTTGTTTGAGATCAACGAGGCATTTGCCGTTGTGACGCTTGCGGTAAACAAGATTCTGAACCTTGATTCCGCGAAAGTGAATGTCAACGGGGGTGCGGTGGCGTTGGGCCACCCTCTGGGCGCAAGCGGCGCACGCATTCTCGTGACGCTTCTTCATGCGCTCGAACAGAGGGATCTGAAACGCGGCTGCGCGGCAATTTGCATTGGCGGCGGAGAGGCAAGTGCCATGGTTGTCGAGAGGATGTAACCGGTCTGTCCATGAGCACACCGTCAAACATCCTCGTGATCGGCGCCGGAACAATGGGCAACGGGATCGCGCACTCCTTTGCGCAGTTTGGGTTCAAGGTTCTGTTGCATGATGTTTCCCCGGCTTTGATTGAGAAGGGGATCAAAACCATCACGGGAAACCTCGATCGGCAGATGAAGAAAGGCATTCTTACCGAGGATGCGAAGCGGGCAATTCTTGAGCGCATCACCCCTGCCGACCAGCTCGCACACGCGGCGAGGAGTGCTGACGTCATTATTGAAGCCGCATCCGAGAACTTCAAAATAAAATCCGAGATATTCCGGGTCCTCGATAGCTCGGCAGGCCCCGCAACGATTCTTGCCTCAAACACTTCTTCCATCTCCATCACTGAAATTGCGGCTGTAACGAAACGGCCGGACAAAGTCATCGGCATGCATTTCATGAATCCCGTACCGGTGATGAAACTGGTGGAAGTGATCAGAGGTCTTGCCACGTCCGATGAAACATTCTCCGTGGTGAAGGCCTTGACAGGGAAGCTTGAAAAGGTCCCGGTCGAAGTGAATGATTATCCGGGTTTCGTTTCGAACCGTGTTCTTATCCCGATGATCAATGAGGCAATCTATTGTGTGATGGAAGGCGTGGCAACACCCGAGGCCATTGATACAGTGATGAAGCTTGGTATGAACCATCCGATGGGTCCGTTAACGCTTGCGGATTTTATCGGGCTGGACGTCTGTCTTTCCATCATGAATGTTCTTCACAGTGGTTTGGGCGATTCCAAGTATCGACCCTGCCCCTTATTGATCAAAATGGTCGCGGCGGGTCATCTCGGACGAAAATCAGGCCGCGGTTTCTACACGTATCCCACTCCCTAACGACAGCACAATGGAATTTGCCTACACCGATACGCACAAAATGATTCGGGAAACGGCACGCAAGTTTGCCGAGGACCGCGTCGCACCCGATTCGATTCAGCGCGATGAAGAAGAGAAGTTTCCACACGAAGCGGTCAAAGAGCTCGGTGAACTCGGATTCATGGGAATGATGGTTCCTGAAAAATGGGGCGGAGCCGGACTCGATGTCGCAAGTTATTCCATCGCTGTCGAAGAGATATCACGCGTTGATGCTTCATTGGGCGTTATCATGTCTGTGAATAATTCACTGGTATGTTACGGCCTCAACGAATTCGGCAATGACGAACAGAAACAGAAATTCCTTCGCGCACTCGCGGGTGGAAAAAGATTAGGCGCATTCGCGCTTTCGGAACCCGAGGCCGGAAGCGACGCATCCAACCTGCATACTGTTGCGAGGAGGGATGGAGACTATTATCTTCTGAACGGCACGAAAAACTGGATTACGAACGGTTCCACAGCCGATTACGTTCTCGTCATGGCGGCAACCGACAAGGCAAAGGGGGCGAAGGGCATTACGACCTTGCTCGTCGAAAAGGGAACACCCGGTTTTTCTATTGCCAAAAAAGAAAAGAAGCTCGGCATCCGCAGCTCCGATACAGTCTCGCTATCGTTTCAGGATTGCCGGGTTCCCGTCGCAAACAGGATTGGCGCCGATGGTGGAGGTTTTGCTTTTGCCATGAAAACGCTTGAAGGCGGGAGAATCGGTATTGCGTCGCAGGCGCTCGGCATTGCACAGGCCTCGCTGGACGCGTCAATCGCGTACTCGAAACAACGCAAGGCGTTTGACAAACCGATCGCCGAGTTGCAGGCAATCCAATTCAAACTCGCGGATATGTCAACGAACATCGAAGCGTCCCGTGCGCTGATTTTGCAGGCATGCATGTTGAAGCAAAATGGCCAGCCCTACGGCCGGGAGGCGGCGATGGCAAAGTTGTTTGCTTCAAAGATTGCCGTACAGTCGGCGTTGGAAGCAATCCAGATTCATGGCGGTTACGGGTATGTACGCGAGTATCTTGTGGAGCGTTACCTGCGCGATGCAAAGATTACGGAAATCTATGAAGGGACTTCGGAAATCCAGCGGCTTGTGATCGCTCGATCAATTCTCAGGGACTAACATTAACATTTCGTTCACAATAGGAGGATTCATGGCAAAGTTCTCTTTCTACGTTCTATTGGTCATTGCTCTCTTTACCGTTCAGGAAGCACGCTCTCAAGCTTGGATCGTCGGTGGAAATACCGGGCTGTCCATCACGGATGGCAGTGCCGGCTTTCACATCGGACCAATGGCTGAATATCTTTTCGATAAGAACTCTTCCGTCGGAACGGATTTCAGCATCAATACGCAATCAGGCACACCTCTCATCTGGTGGACGTTCTACCGGTATCGATTCGCGGTTTCGGGCTCAAAGGTGAAACCGTTTGCAAACGGAGGTCCGCTCTTGACATTTGTAAGCGGTGGACCATACTTCGGCCTCCTGTTCGGCGGAGGTGTGGATATTCCGGTTATGAAGAACCTTTATATCGCTCCTGAATTCCAGGGAGGACCGGTGTTTGGTGTGGGTGGAAGTTCCACTTCTTTTTTTGGTCAAACCATAAAGACCGAAGGCAAGACGGTTTTTGCGATGGCGTTACGCGCGTCAGTTCATTATCAGATACCGTAATCCAGAAGAAAGCAGGACCAACTGTCGCGAAGGAGCTCTGATGTATTATTCGATCCGTCTTCGCGACCGGCAGCGTGATCTGCGATTATGTATTGGAGTAGATCGCGCTGTCAAATCCAATTTAACAACGAATCGTGCGCTACCATGTCAACATACCCGGGAGGTCACTTCATGAAGAACTCTGTAAAAGTTTTGGCAATCTTGATTCTCATTTCGTCATTAACTTCTCAAAGCCTGACACAAGTAAAGTTCAATCTCGGACTGAAAACGGGTTTAAGTTTCTCAACATTTTCTGTCGATCCGGATCCGTACACCGGCCTTGCAGCGCAGGGGATTAGCAGTACCAAATCCGGCGGAACGGGTTTCCAAATTGGAGCAGTGGCTGAACTCAACTTTAGTCGGATGTTCGCGCTAGCTGTTGAACCCGGCTATACAATGAAGTCTGCAAAATGGGAACTCACACAAGGAACAGCGAAGGCATCCGACGAACGCACACTCAGCTACCTTCAAATTCCCATCTTATTTAAAGCGAAATTCATGGATGGCCCGTTAAGACCGTATGGGTTTCTCGGTCCAAACCTCGGCATTGTGCTTTCTTCAAAACAGAAGGTGGCTGGTTTTGCCAATGTTCAGGATGGCGAATACGATGTAAAGAGCACAACATCAGGGCTGGACTTCGCACTCGATTTTGGAGGAGGGGCAGAGTATTGGGTGAACAAGCAAGTTGCAATAACCGGCGATGTGAGATATTCCCTTGGCCTCAGCAATTTGGTAACCAATACACAAGGCGGCGGCACTGCAAATTCACGTGCATTCCAAATCCTTTTTGGCGCTTTATTTGCCATGTAGAATTTCTCCGCAGATTGTCTTAAACGTCAAGGCCGCGATTTGTTGAATACGCGGCCTTTTTTGTTGCTCATTTCAATTCTTGACAAAGCCGCGTGATTTCAGTATACTTGTCCGGTCAACTTATGGCTATCATAATTAACAAC
>CAZJYO010000136.1:0-3810 GCA_964550275.1 uncultured Chitinophagales bacterium | reverse complement strand
TGGAGTTTAGTATGAGAAATCTTTTCCTACTGCTTCTTGCATCAGTGGTGATCCTAGGCCTTACGGAGAACGCAAATGCTGCAGGCAAGATGAGCTTGAGTGTTGGAGGAGATGTTTTGATTCCGATGGGCACATTTGGCGATATTGCCTCGACGGGTTTTGGTGGTTCTGTTCGCGGTGAACTTGCAACGAGCCCCGTGTTCGCAGTTGGGTTGACGACAGGTTACTATATTTGGAGTGGTAAAGATTATACTTCGGGCGGTGTCACGATTTCAGGAGCGGATTTTAAGGGTCTTCCTCTAAGGGCCTTCGGCAAGTTTTATTCACAACCTGCGGGAGCTACACGGTTTTACGGCATCATGGAGCTCGGTCTTTTCTTCAGTTCCTCGTCGGCATCCGGCACGATTGCAGGTCAATCATACAGCACTTCTGTTTCCAGCACAGATTTCAATTACGCACCGGGCATCGGAGTTGAAATGCCGCTCGGGGGCGGCAAGACGAATATCGATCTTTCAGTGCGCTATGACGGCATTGCGACAAGTGGAAACACTTCTGGAAGTATCGGCTTCAGGGCTGCTGTGAATTTCGGTTTGGGCGAATAATTAGGAACAACATTTCTTAATCAAGGAAGCCCTCAGGGGCTTCCTTTTTTTGTTTGAGCACATGAAGCTGGTTGAAGCAGTTTTTGTTAATCTTCTTTTTACAGCGACAGCCCTGGGTACAACCGGACAGAGTGACTCTGTTATCGTCGTGAGGTTTGGCGGAGATTGTCTGCTTGCTGAAAACTACACTCAGGCACTGGGGGATTCTCCCGGGTTCGCGTTTCTCGGCTTTGACCTTCTTGAAGCCGCGGATGTTGCGATGGTAAATCTTGAAGGTCCGGTAACGGCACGGGGTGTCAGAGGCATAAAACCTTTTACCTTTCGTATGAGTCCGCGTATTCCCCTGGTTTTAAAACAAGCCGGCATTGACGTCGTGAACATAGCGAACAACCATATCTTTGACTATGGCGCGGACGGCCTTTTCGATACAATTCAGTTTCTTGATTCCGCGGGCGTCAGTCATGTCGGTGGGGGAAACACCATTGAAGAGGCACATCGGCCGTTTCTTTTTGAGCGTTGGGGGATAACCATCGCGTTTCTGGGGTACTATGGTGGAAGTGAAGCTCCCGCCGCCTCATCATCCCGGTCCGGTGTAGCTGAACGTCGGTTGGATTTGATCGCAAAGGATATTCGCCGTGCTCGACATGACCACGAGGCAACGTATGTCATTCTGAATTTTCATTGGGGAATAGAAAAAGCCGAGTACCCTGATGACGACCAGATTGCGTTCGCTCGCGCCGCCATTGATTCAGGCGCCGACGCGGTTGTGGGTCACCATCCGCACGTTCTGCAGGGAATCGAGCGGTACAACAACGGTGTTATTGCATATTCACTGGGGAATCTTATTTTTGGTGGCAAGAACAGACCGACGTATGACACGGCGATTCTTGAACTTCGCTTGCGCGCCAAGGGTGTGGAGTGCGCAGTGCTCCCTGTTCGTGTTCAGGATTGGCGGCTTCAACCACTGTCAGGAAGCGCTGCCGACAGTTTGTTCACTACAATGAAAACCCGTTCAGAGATTTTTCCGGCATCAATTTTTCACAAGTAAGGAGTAAGAAAACAATGTCAAAAGGAATGATCATCGCTCTTGTGGTAATTGGAGCCATCGTGTTGATTGGCTTTGCTGTTTTTTCGTGGGGAACAGGAGTGTACAATTCACTCGTGACCATGGATGAAGGGGTGTCCTCCGCGTGGAGCCAGGTTGAAAACCAGTACCAGCGCAGGGCGGATTTGATTCCGAACCTTGTCGCAACCGTCCAGGGTTTTGCTGAACAGGAGAAGGATGTTCTTCTCGGTGTAACCGAAGCCCGCGCAAAGGTGGGCCAAATGACCGTGACGAAGGAAGTATTGAATGACCCCGATGCATTTGCAAAGTTCCAGGCGGCACAGGATAATCTCTCGTCAGCATTGCAGAGATTGCTTGTCGTTACGGAAAATTATCCGCAATTGAAATCGAATGAGAACTTTCTGAGTCTGCAAACCCAGCTTGAAGGAACGGAAAATCGTATTGCCGTTGCGCGCAAGGATTTCAACGATGTTGTGCAATCATATAACACCGGGCTCCGCCGTTTCCCCGGATCGCTGATCGCCGGTTTCACGGGGTTTCGTGAAAAGCCCTACTTCAAGGCGAAAGAAGGAGCCGACACTGTACCCCAGGTGAAATTCTAAAATGCCCCGGCAATTCCGGCGCATAATGTTCGCCGCCTTCATTGTCCTGTCGTGGGAGACAAGCGCGCAGAATGCTTTGCCGGATGTTCGTGCGTACGTCACTGATGAAACCGGAACGCTTTCCGCGGGTGAGATCAAATCGCTTGAAGCAACGCTGAAGGAATTTGACCGGACAACGTCAACACAGCTTGTTGTGGTCATCATTGCCAGCACGGGAGGAACACCGGTTGAGAAAGTTGCGTTCGAAGTGGCGCGGGGCAGGGGGATAGGCCAAAAGGACAAGAACAATGGCGCACTGTTGTTCATTGCGAAGAACGATCGCAAAGTCAGAATCGAAGTAGGATACGGGCTGGAGGGCGTTCTTCCCGACATCCTTGCAGGGAGGATCATTCGCAACGAGATTGTCCCAAGATTTCGGGAAGGCAATTACTATGGCGGCATCGTTGCAGGAGTGGATGCCATCATGAAGGCAACCAGAAACGAATACACCGCCGATCCCTCGGAAGAAGATTCTCCTCCCCCTGTAGGAATGCTTGTTATCTTTATGATTCTGCTTTTTGTTTTCTTGATGTCGGGAATCCGGCGAAGACGCCACGGTTTGCTTGGCGGCATGGGCCTGCCAATGCCCGGCCCCTGGATTGGAGGTTCCGGACGCAGGGGATGGTCCTCTGGCGGCGGAGGTTTTGGAGGCGGCGGATTCAGTGGAGGAGGAGGATCGTTTGGAGGCGGTGGTGCAAGCGGAAGCTGGTAAGAATCCCACTCACAACCCTCAATGACGAAGCGGACAAACCGAAACCGGTCATCTTTAGAGAATTCCATTCTCCAATTTCTTCCATCCGTGAAGAAGGGGGAAACGTGCCTGTTTGTGCTCCCTTCTGCTGTTACGATACGCAGTATTCGTCAACCTCTTATTACATCCCTCTCGAAGAGTGAGTCAGCCATTGTCATCGGGAGCGACGTTTTGCAGACGACGACTCCTGAGAATGCCGTTGCGTCTTTTAAGAAATCACTTCACAAAAAACGGCCCGGAACCTTCGTTGTTGTCGATTGCGGTGAACCCCGTGCTCGCTGGATTGAAAAGCCTCAAGCGTTTCATTCCTTCCTTTCGAAAGCCGTCGGAGCCATAGCAAAAGCGAAATTCAAGGGACTGTTGCTCATTCCCCAAGAACGCCTTTCGGATGATGCGTTTCACAATATCTATGCTGAAGTACATGGCATTGTGCGTGCAAGGATCATTGATGGCAAATTGATTGCCGAAACAATGAAAGGTGAGGGAACATCTGCCTCGCGTGGTTCACCATATCTTCTCTCCGTTGCTGAATCAGTTCTACATTGCGTACCCGTTGAACTTGGCATCAACCAACCGTCCCCTGACGGACATGCATCAGCCGACGATGTGTTCCGCGAGATGCCGCAAGGTTGCATTCGGTTCTCACTGACACAAGGAGGCGCAATCCCCAACAACAAGGCCTGCTCAACAACCGGATATAGCGAACAGGAAATCGCCGGCTTGGCAATGCGTGAGGTTGTTGAAAGAGAT
>CAZJYO010000135.1:0-7781 GCA_964550275.1 uncultured Chitinophagales bacterium | reverse complement strand
GTGAAAATTCCCAGAGCAACGGAAGAAGCACCGCCGCCAACCTGGGCAAACGCGAGGGCTGACACGAGAACGGTCAACGCAACGAGAGAACATAGTGTCTTCATACATTTCCTTTGTGATTTGTCTTTCTTGAGTTTTTCATCATTGATGCTTGCTTCAGTATCCACTGGCATCCGATCTTTTCCCCCGTGACGCAAAAAGACCGGATGCCTCGGAAGGGTGGACCTATTTCAACAAAGTCATCTTCCGTGTTTCCACCGAAACTGCTCCCGCACCTTCGATCTCACGCACTTCCATCCGGTAGAAGTATACTCCGGAAGACAACTGGTTCCCCACAAAGTCCACCGTTTGGTACCCCTCATCAAACTCTTCGTTCTGTGCAAGTGTTGCAACCACCTGTCCAAGCATGTTGAATACGGAAACAGACACCGTGCTCACCGAGCGCAGCCGGAATCCGATGGTTGTTGTCGGGTTGAATGGATTCGGATAGTTTTGATCCAGTTGTGCCGCGACAGGCATTACGTCCGAGTCCCCTTCGAAATCATCGCCATCAAAGAATGTTGGATCCTCTTCGGTACGTTCCGTAGTTGGGTCAAGACGGGCAATCGGTACGGGCCCTGCTGGCGGTTTGAGGTATGTCGTTGCGTTGAGAACACCTTTGGCCGTCAGCTTTGCACCAACTTCGAACGTCAACGTGTCGAGAGCACTTAAGAACGCCCTATTGATTCGATAGACTGCGGCGTAAAGACTGTCGAAATCCGCCTGCGAGACGCCGCCCCAATAGGTAAGCATGGTATCGGCCTCGGCTGCGATATCCTTTACCGCTAATTCATCGCAGATATTGCCGTCGGTATCAAACACCAGCTCGCCGAATCCCGGTGGTGTTTTCCCGAGCTGGCTCGCAGCGATGTTGAACTTCAATGCAACGAGTTCCGCGTAGAGTGTGTTCGCTTGCTTCTTCGGAGTGATTTTTTTCTGTTGCTTGACAAACGGCTTTAGGTTTGCTAACACATCGAACCCGCGCACCGTGCCAAGCCCGAGATGACTGCCCGTTTTATCTTCCATGGTTTTTTGCAAATCAGAATATCCCTTGCCGCCTTTGATCGGATCCCACTTGGTGTTGCGCACCCAACCACGAATTGCCGCCGAGTCTTTAATGGGCTTAAACTTTCCGCCCACATTCTCCATGTGCGATATGCCGATAACCATTCCGCCTGCCGCATCGGATTCTGTTGCATTCGCCTGGAAACCACCCTGCACGACTGTCTCCTCAATGAGGTTTGCCCAGTTGGGTTTGAGTCCCTTACCGCGCTTTACAGACTTGAAGAACTTTCCCTTGATAGGATCTTTCGCCGCGAGAGTATCCGGTGAAAGCGTAAGGTACTTTGACGTGTCCTGTCCAACCGACGTGACGTAGAGCGTGTCAGGTGATCCGGGTGCATCGTGGGTGAACTCAAGATTTCCACCGGGACCCGGTGCCGTCGGAATAAAGCGCACATCAAATGACTGGCTCGCTCCTGCCGGAATATTGGCATTCATCGGAACAACCAGATAATCCGCATCAGCGGTGACGTTGACATTGAGAGCATTTGTTGTGCTCGGGTTTGTTACAAACACCGATTGGATTGTAGACATGCTGCCGACCGACACGACGCCGAAGTTCAGATTGTTCGGGTTCAGCGCAAAGACTGGACCTGCCGGACCCGCTCCGGTTTTGATAATGAGAATGCTTCTCTGAAGCACCGCCGCCGGAATGACGACGTTCGTGTTGGCAATCATATCAACAGGTGCCCACTCTCCGCCGCTTTGTGGTTGAATCACCCACGCAGACCCATAGGCATTCAATCCGCTCGGCCAGCTGATTGTGGTTGTGTTTGCATCAACATTGTCTCCGTCAATCGTGATTTTGAATGTGTCCACCTGAAGATAGCTGTCCCAACCGCGGAAATCGCTGTACACGCCGCTTCCCAACCCCGCAGGAAATGTTGAAACACGACCCGGGATGGTCATCAGTCGTGCATCTAACGGAAATGGCGCGGGCGGTGCCGGTGGTGCCAGTTCTTCCCGATACGCCCCATAGGATGTGTCCGTGTCGGCGCCAATCGTGTTGTCCTGCATGCCCCCTGCACCGTCTCCGCTAACGCCGACGTACAGTTGTTGTGTGACTCCATTGGTGACTGTCACCTGAACTTGAAACTGCACCCGGGATGTCGCTGTGCCTAAGGCGAGCGCGGTCATAACCAGGATGCTGAGAATGTATGTGTTCCGTTTCGTCATGAGTGTCCTGATGTTTGGATGTCAATGGTCTAGTTAATGCTAAGAGTACAAGCGGCGTTAACGAAAACCCAATACGCCTTGCCGGGTTCAATCTGTGCCGGTACAACGTATGCTGAACCGTTCCACGACCAGATTGCAACAATGCTTCCCGGAACATCTGATGTAAGATTAGCAACCGGAACAGTCGTCGATTTCGAGCCGACAAGAACCCAGCGATTTCCCGTTGGAACAACTACTGAAGCAGTTGAAACTGCCGAACCGACATACGCACCCGACTGGCGTGCGGTGTAGAGCGCCCAATAGCCCTCACCGACATTCATGGAGGTTGCAGGTGTGTAGATACTCGGGAGTGTTCCGTTCACACTGCCGGCAACTGCAAACGGCAGAAGAACATTGGGATCACTCGAGGCCGTGTTGCGCGGAATGGAAACGAGGTTCCATGAATTGCCATACTGCACATACTCGGTGTTCTGCGGGTCGAAGTTTGTCCAACCGGCAGTCCATTGCGATGACCACGGCACCGACGGATCAAATGCTCCACGATAGCTCACTGTCGTAAAAAATCCGCCGCTGAGGTTCGGATTTGTAAAGTCTGTTCCGGCGGTGGCCGGCTCGGAAGCAAGTGTCGGAACGGGGTTCGGGTTGAAAATGCTTGACATGTCGGTAAGTCCGATAGCGCTTGGCAGACGTGCCCCGGTTCCGCCAAGATTTGCGTACGCCGGAGTATTGAACCACGCGGAAACGCCGGGCCAGCCTCCCGGACTTCCACCGGTCTCATTCGTTACCGGATACACAATTGCCGGATATGCCTGAAGTGAGGTGTTGCGCACCTGAAGTGTATCACCATGTGCTGCCGTCTTTGATTGAAGGTCACGAAGTGAATATCCTCCCGGATACCCCATCAGGATGCTGTTGTAAATGCTCGCCATCGTTCCCCGACGGGAAACAGCAACATATTGCCATCGCGTTTCGCTTCCCGAGGGAACCGTGGTATCGTTGTCGGCGGGAATTGGTCCGATGAGCGTTACGTTGGAGAAGAAAGGATATGTGCGGGGATCATCCCACGATGCGGATGATTCATTATCGGACTCAAAGCCGTTTGACTGTCCTGTCGGATCCCACTTTGTCCGGTCTTTGAGCCCGAAGAGAAACTGTGCCTTTCCCTGCCATCCGAAATCAGAATCGAATTCATCATCTGTTCCGCCAAAGGCAACGGCATGCTTCAGATTGACCGTACCGCCGAAGAATTCATAGGAATCATCAAACGAATAACTGACCTGGATATACTCAAGAACAGTTTTGGAGCCCACGCCGCCGCAGGTGAGCCCGTTGACCTCGTTATCCAGTTGGAAACGATAACCCGGAAATTCAATACGGACATACCGCATGACGCCACTGCTGTCGTTAGGAACAGCTCCGCCATACGTTCCCGGAATAATTCCGCCCTCAATAACAGGATTGATTTGGTTTGTCGGGGCACTGCCGAGAATGATAATGCCACCCCAATCCCCAGGCGAGCGCAGGTTCGGCGCCTTTCGGCTTGTGAAAATAATCGGCTTCGCTGCCGTTCCTTCTGCAATGATCTTGGCGCCGGGTTGGATAATGAGCGTCGCTGCCGTATCACCCATGATCACCGTGCCCGGTTGAATGGTCAGTCTTTGGCCGGTTGGAACGAAATAGAGACCGGTAAGCGTATAGACCGTGTCACTGTACAAAGTCCGGCTTCCGGTTTGGAAAAAAACGGTTCGTCCGGAGTTCAATCCGGGTCCGAGAATCTGGGTTACCTGGGCAGTAACTTCGATCCCTAACAATGTTGTTACGAGCGTTAACAATACCGCAAATCGATTCATTGGAACTCCTTGCTGAATGTGGAATGAAGTACAGCGATGTTCACATCGTGATCGCATGCGAGTGACCAACCAATCCATGGTCGGACATGCCCGCTTCCTTAACTCCTCCTTTCTGGACCTTCAACACGGCGCCGGAGTCCATATACACTGGACCTCATGCGGACGGAGATCACCAAGTCCCGATTGCAACTGTTGATGGTATGCGACGCGTCAACGTCGGTTTGATTTGGTATATTGCGGATAACGAAATGATTGATTGGTTCTCAACCGCAGGTGAATTTGTCTGCAGTTGTGCAAAGATACTGAACGAATGTTACGCCAGTGTTACGTCAGTGTTAAGGTTCTGTTTTCAAAAAACGCTATGGACGAGCGCTACAAGGAAATGGATATCTGGAGCCCGTATGATCGTCCCTGGAATGCTGTTTTATAGGGGAGGCCCTCACGTGTACGAAACTCCCTCTTCTTTGCGATCAAATCTTTGATGGCGAATTTGCATTCGACCCCGCGCATGATGGGTTGTGTGATGGAAAGATCGATTACAGCGCGTGACTGCTCAATGATGTCGAACTGCCGTTCGTCGCCGATGGCATCGATGCGTTCGCCGAATTCATTGAACAGGAAGCTGATGGAGGTGCCGATCGTGGGTTCCGTGAAAGCAAGTGAAAGGTTGATACTGTACGGCGATTGTCCCTGCATTTCGCGCGTTGCAGTCCGGAACCGGTCAACGTAAATCCCCGCCGAGTCAACCTTGTATCCTTCCCGGTATTCGATGGCGGAAAGCACACGCGTGTAGTTGACGCCGGCAACGAAGTTTTCAAAATACCGTCCAAAGAATCCCAGCGTTTTCCTGAGTTCCAGTTCCCAACCCTCGTTTGATCCATGCGGCGAGTTGAACCACGTTCGTTCCGGATTCGTGGATGGAATGATCTTTACTTCAATAGCATTTGATATGTTCTTGTAGAAATAGCTTACGGCGATGACTTCACCAATCCCCGGAAAAAGCTCGATACGTGCGTCGTAGTTGCGGGAAAGCGCTCTTTCAAGCAGAGGATTCCCGTATGTTCCTTCAAACGTGTTGAAGTCGTAAAAATAGAATGCGGAAAGTTCGCGGAACTCGGGCCTGTTCACGGATTGGCTGTAGGCAAGCCGGAGATTGGTCATCTCGTTAATGAGATAGGTCAGGTTGAGGGAGGGGAGAACATCGATATTTTTCACGCGCGCAACGAAGGGCTCGTTGGTGGCGAACGGGCTGAGGGTGTTGACCAGTTGCTCCGAATTCTCCATCCGCGCGCCGCCAACGAAGCGAAAGGCCTGACTCCACAATATGAAACGCTGGTCAAGCGAAAGGTATGCCGCATACAAGTCCTGGGTACCGGAGTACACGTCGCGTGGCGTGGAGTTTTCAAGCATAAAAAACTTGCCGGGGTCGAAATTATCCGGAGCGAAAATGCTGTCAATGGACCGGCTCAGCAAGGTGCCATCCTGAACGTTGCGGGAATCCACCTGAAAAAACCGGATATCAAACGTCCTGCTTTTCCCCTCGATGAATCCTCCGAACTTCAATTTCGTCTCAGGCGCAATCGGAAGGGAAACGTCGAGGCCGAAAGACCGCGTGAATTCTCTCAAGTTCGACCATGATCGCCGGGCGCTCTCAAATTGGTAAGGAAAGCCGGCTGGTGCGCGCAGCGGCTTGGCAAAAACCGACTCCTTTCTGTCCGGTTCCTCGGCGATGGAGGAACTGTAGGCACCGCGCCATTGAATGTCAAGATCAGCTTGGGCAGGGAAGTTGTGTGATCCTGCAAGTTGGAGTACGTAGTTGGTCCGCTGGTCCCATTCGGTCAGGCGGGCGATGTTGAGCTCTTCATTCTCATCCAGAAAGTCGTTGTATGTGAGCTTGTCTTCCGCGTTTTGATTGAAATTGTTGTTGAGGGTGACTTTGTGAAGCGGGGATGCCTGATACGAAATGTTCAACAAGCCACCCCAGAGAACGTTGCGCACATCGCGCACGCCATTGGCATCGATGATAGTTGAACCGAACCGCACGTAATCGGATGTAGTTTCAGTCCTTTGAAGACTGTTTCGATACGTGAATCCGGCGACATATCCAACCTGGGAGTCTTCGCCGACGGAAAACCGGTCGCCCGCGGAAAGATTGAACGATCCGTTGAGTGGCGCCCGCCTGCCTTGTTGCTGCCAGTTGTTCGGCAGTGACTTGGGGAGATCGTAGGTAACATCCTTGTCTGCCGGAAAAGCTCTTGCCCCGTCGTCGAATCCGATCCAGTCAGTGCCACTCCCGTCGGAACGGAGGATTGTGGTGTTTGTGGTAATGGAATTGGAAGATGTTGAGATTCCAAGCTTGATAGTCCGTGCGGAAGGGAAATCAAGAGTGTTGAGTTGGACAAGACCGCCGGTGAAATCGCCGGGAAGGTCCGGGGTTGCCGTTTTTGTAACGGTCATATTCTCCAGCAGATTTGCAGGGATAAGGTCAAAGGCAAAGCTCTTCTTGTCGGTATCGGTGTCCGTGCTGGTGACAGAAACACCATTCAGCGTTGCGGCATTGTACCGGTCCGTCACTCCTCGTACAAAAACGAATTTGTTATCTGCGATCGTAACCCCCGTGACGCGCTTGAGCGCATCGCCCGAAGTAACGTCCGGACTTTTCTTCACCTGCTCGATGCTGACAACGTCGCCAATGGTGGCCGATTTTTTCCTTTGGGCGAGAACGGCGCTTTCGGTGTTGAGTTGCCGCTCTGCTGTCACGGTAACTTCCTCAGTGGTAACAGCCTCGGAAGTGAGGTTGATGTCAAGCTTGAGGGTCTCTCCCGGTTTTACGCGGACCTGAGTGACGGTTTTGGGTGCGTACCCGACGAAGGAAAAACGAACATCAAAGGGAATCTCGGGAACATTTTTCAGATCATATCGCCCATCGAGATTTGTTGTGGTTCCCAGCGAAGTGCCGACAATAATAACATTGACCCCGACAAGTTCTTCTCCGCTTGTCGCGTCTCGAATAGTTCCGTTGAGTGAAGTCTGTGCAAGAAGTGTGAACGGGGTTAACCAGGTGAGAACAATACTTGTGAAGCAGATACAAAAAGTTTTCATCGTCGGTCCGGTGGTGTTGGGATCAGTCAATTATGATGGTGCATGGTTGAGTGACATAGACCCAGTAAGCGTGTCCGGGTTCGATCTCGGATGGCGTTACGTATCCTGACCCGTTGAAACCCTTTATTGATTGTTCAAGGATCGCCCCCGGAGGGTCTGATCGAAGGGATGAAACAGCCATCCTGATGGAAGGGGAACCAACAAGCACCCAGCGATTCCCGGAAGTGACGCTCACCGAAACGCTATCGACGAATGTTCCGGCAACTGTTGCGCTTCCCGGTGTTCCAAACTTCACCCAATATCCTTCTCCCACTATGAGCGTATCTGAGTCTTCATAGGACGCACCCCCGAACGCATATACAGGTGCAGTTGCTTCCGGGAAAAGGGAATCCGCGTCCATTACAGCAGCCGACCGGGAGACGGCGAGCAGATTCCAACCGGCATTGACATTGACAGTGGTTTGAGATGGAAGATTTCCGGTCGCGAGAATGCGCTGGGCAAAAATATCCTGATCAAGACCATTGCGGATATCCTGCCACACAACAAACGCGC
>CAZJYO010000134.1:7427-7800 GCA_964550275.1 uncultured Chitinophagales bacterium | reverse complement strand
GACAGCTTGCTTTTCCCCCTATTCTATGCCTCACTCCCGATTGCAGGAAAAGACGGAACATTATCAAACCGGATGACAAACGGTCCGGCGACAAACAATCTTCGCGCAAAAACCGGAACTGTCACCGGCGTTTCTTCCTTCTCGGGTTATGTTCGCACGGCCGATGGTGAGCTACTCGCTTTTGCCGTCCTGATGCAGGGAATACCCGGACGCGTACGCCCGTACCGGCAGGTTCAGGATAATCTGGGTACATTCCTCGCCGGTTTCAAGCGCGACGAGTAGGGACAAAAAAGCCGACTCGAAAAGACGTCGGCGTGGACAACAGCTATTTCTGTTTCTTATTCGTACGTCCGAATCCTGACATCACCGCCGG
>CAZJYO010000134.1:0-7417 GCA_964550275.1 uncultured Chitinophagales bacterium | reverse complement strand
CACCCTGGTTGATGCTTCCTTTCAACTGCTGATCGTCAAACTTTCCTTTCATTGTTACAGGAAGATCGCATGACACTTCTCCGCCCGAAGTCGAAGCATCAACAACGGCTCCGATGTTCCGGGCAAGGATAATGTCTATATCGCCTCCTGAAGTCTCCGCGAAGATCCCTTTGTTTTCATTCCGGACGGACACAACAATATCTCCGCCGGATGACTCCGCCCTGACTTTCCCGTCGACGTCAACAACGCGCACTTCGCCGCCTGATGTATTCACCTCGACATTGCCGCGCACTTCGGCAACGGTGATGTTTCCGCCGGAGGTTTCCATTCTGGTATCGCCAACAACACGCCGGACCTTCACATCGCCGCCGGACGTTTCCATTGCAATGCCGCCCTGAACATCCTCGATGGTGATATTCCCGCCGGACGTTTCTCCACGCATTGAGCCGGTGAGACCAGTGATATTAATATCGCCGCCTGATGTCCTCAGAAACGCATTGTATTCTCTCGGAACAGAAACAGCAATGTGTACATCAATATCCCTGTCGTTCCACCATCGGAACCAGGACGGATCGGTTCCCTTTCCCTTGATTTCAATTCCTTCCTTTCCTTCAAACGCTTCAATCGTGTATTCATTGACAACGCGTTCACGCCCCCGAATCAAAGCAACAACCGACACTTCTTTACTGTCGCTGGGAGTAACGGTAATGGAACCGCCGTCAACATCAACGGTCAGCGTCCCGCCGGACGCTGCCGGAAGTTTCTTCTCGTACTTTCGCTCAGCGGCGAAACAGCCGGTCGCAACAACCAGAAGGATCACCAGCATCTTGATTTTCATATGCCACCTCATGACAATGGATACGTGAAGGGAGTTTCCTGAATCTTAGACGACACTTGACTGCAAAATGTTTCGCGTTGCAATTCGCGCACCGATTCAGTATGTTGAAGCACGATTCTCATCCGCCAAAATGAACCAACTGTTTCTTTTTCTCACTCTTTCCATGATGTACACAGGATGCGCAGGCGACCCGCCAAAGGTTGACACCAGCAAGACCACCTCACCCGCGCCCCGGACATCAGTGGTTCCGGCATTCAGCGGAAAAAATGCCTTTGAACATCTTCTCAAGCAGGTGTCTTTTGGACCAAGAAATCCGGGCTCGGCCGGACACAACGCTTGTCTCAATTTTCTCACCGCTGAACTTCGTTCGCTCACACATTCAGTGGAGATGCAGCAATTTCCGCATGAAGGATATGACGGCGAACGGCTGAACCTGACGAATGTCATTGCCCGTTTCAAACCAGAGGCAACCTCACGGGTTCTCCTCTGCGCGCACTGGGATACGCGGCCACGCGCTGATCAGGACGAGGACAAAGCACGACAGGATGAGCCCATTTTGGGAGCTAACGACGGAGCCAGCGGCGTCGCGGTCTTATTGGAACTCGCACGCATGCTAAAAGACCATCCTCCTGCAACCGGAGTTGATATCGTGTTCTTCGATGGAGAAGATTACGGCAAGGAAGGCGACGTTCCACGATACCTCCTTGGCTCAAAGTATTTCGCGCTCAATCTTCCTGCGGAACAACCGTATCGCTTTGGAATTCTTTTGGATATGGTGGGAGACAAATATCTTGAGTTGCCGCAGGAGCAATACTCGATGAAATACGCCGGTGACATTGTGTCGCTTGTCTGGAACAAAGCGCGCGAACTTGGCTACCTGCAGTTCATTCACGCGCAGGGTGAGGCGGTCATCGACGATCATCTCCCTTTGAATGAAGTCGGTATCAAAACAATCGACATTATTGACTTCGATTATCCCGATCCTACCAATCGCTTCTGGCATACACACCACGACACACCGGAAAACTGCAGTCCGGAAAGTCTGGAGGCCGTGGGTACCGTGCTGACACACGTGCTGTACACGCTCTCACCCTGATTCATGTCTTCTTCTTTTACCGAAGTTTCCATTCTTGGCGACTCCGCGCTGACGGAGCAACTCGTCGGGTTCCTTTCGCAACTTGGCTTTGAGGGGTTCTGGGAAGACGGCTCATACCTGAAATGCTACATCACCAATGAACGCTGGACGCCGGACATGCTTGAGGAAGTGCGGCGTATTGTTCGTCTCGTGACGAGTCCAAGCGCGTCCGTTGCGCCGGTAATCTCCGTGCAACAACTTCACGACCAAAACTGGAACGAAGATTGGGAAAAAACCATCAAGCCCATTCACGTTACGGAAAATATCATCGTGAAGCCGACGTGGCATGCCGTGCAACCGGGTTCCGCCCGCATCATCCTTACGATCGATCCGAAGATGTCCTTCGGGACCGGCTACCACGAAACGACGAGGTTATCCCTCCGATTACTGGAACGGCATGTCGTCAAAGGTTCAACTGTGCTTGATATTGGAACAGGAACGGGAATTCTCGCCATTGCCGCGCTGAAACTGGGCGCAAGGTCTGCAATCGGGGTTGACAATGACACATGGTCGTACGACAACGCGCAGGAGAACGCAAAGCTCAACGCAGTCGAACAGAGCTTGAAGATCACCCTTGGTGAATTGAACGATGTCCCCGAAGGCGGGTTTGATCTCATCGTTGCCAATATCCAATTCAACGTGCTTGTACCCCTCCTCCCCGAGATACGGTCGCGAATTACCGGTAAAGGAATGCTCATTCTTTCCGGCCTCCTCACCAATGATGAACAACCGATGGCTGAATCGCTCTCGGCGAACGGCTTCCATGTTGAAGAAGTGCTACGGGAAAACGAGTGGATCGCGATGAGCGCCAAACTCCGATGACGGTGGCTGTGATTGACATCGGAACGAATACCGTTCTTTTGCTGATCGCAAAGGTTGATTCCTCCGGGCGTATCGAGACTCTTGTCTATGAACAACGCGCTCCAAGACTTGGTGCCGGCGTTGATGCCTCAAGGAATCTTCATGTTTCATCCATCGAACGGGTGGTCTCTGTTTTGCTGGAGTATCGCGCGATCATTTCCGCATACAATCCGTTAAAAACAATTGTATGCGCAACCAGCGCTGTTCGCGATGCAGGTAACAAAAGTGAATTCCTGAACACCCTTCAGGAACGGGCGAATGTTGAAGTTGAAATTCTAAGCGGCGGCGACGAAGCTCTCTGGACATACAGAGGAGCGCTCAGCGGAGTTCCTTCCTCGGACAAGGCGACGGTTATCGACATCGGGGGAGGCAGTACGGAGATTGCTGTGGGTGACAGACAGAACATTCGCGCGAAAATGAGTCTGGATATCGGCGCGGTTCGGTTGACGGAGCGCGTGTTCAAACACAACCCGCCGACACACCCCGAGCTAGAGAAAGCGATAGAAATTGTGGAGAATGAACTTGCGCGGGTGGCGCATTTTCCCTTCAGGGATACAACGCTCGTCGGCGTCGCAGGCACAGCAACGTCACTGGCAATTCTTGATCAAGGCCTGAACCATTTTTCACGGGAAGCGATAGCCGGTTACCACCTGAAGCTGGACAATGTTTATTCATTGTTCCGACTGCTCAGAGCAATGCCGTCTGACCAGATTCTTTCACTGTCCACAGCACTGGCAGGCAGGTCAGATATCATCGCGGCAGGCGCTCTCATCCTGAGAGAAATCATGGCGCATCTCAAGTTCAAGGAGTTGATTGTGAGCGAGCGCGGGGTTCGTTACGGACTTGTTATCCGGGAATGGGAACGAAGCGGCAGCGCTACGACTGTTTCTGCATCATAGCCAACACTTCGGCAAGCGCTTCCAGCACATATCGCACATCATCGTCAGTGTTGTCCTTTCCAAAGGCAAACCGCAGCGTTGCCTTTGCCGTGTTGTTGTCGCGTCCCATTGCCAGCAACACATGCGACGGTTGCATGCTTCCGGAGGTACACGCTGAACCGCTCGTCACGGCAATTCCCTTCAGGTCCATGTTCATCAGCAGCATTTCACCCTGCATCGGAAGCTTCTTGCTGTCAAAGGAAATATTGAGCACATGAGGAAGCCGGTTATCCGGATCGCCGTTGATCATTGCCGCTGGAAATTCCGACCTGATGCCGGCTTCAAGTTGATCGCGCAACCCTGCAAGCCGGCGCGATTCCTGATCCATTGATGTAACAGCGAGCTCTACGGCTTTTGCAAAACCCACCGCGCAAGGAACATTCTCCGTTCCGGGCCTCTTTCCTCTTTCCTGTCCGCCGCCTCTGAACACCGGCTGAAGATCAATACCTTTTCTGATGAACAACGCACCAATCCCCTTCGGTCCGTACACTTTGTGTCCGGACATGGACATCATATCGACAGCCGGTTCGTTCACATTGATCGCTATCTTTCCGAGGGACTGCACGGCGTCAGAATGCACAATGACTCCCGCTTTGTGCGCGATTTCAACGATCTCGCGGATCGGTGAAATAGAGCCGACCTCATTGTTGGAATGCATGATCGTGACAAGGGCCGTGCGACTTGTTAACACGCGTTCAAGGTCGGCAAGACGAACAACACCACAGCTATTCACCGGCAGCACGGTCACCTCACACCCCAGCGATGAAAGATATCCGCATGGATCAAGAACGGCATGATGTTCTGCCGCCGACGTGATGACGTGGTTTTTTCCGCCGGCTTTCGCGGCTTCCAAAACACCGAGGATCGCCAGGTTATTTGATTCCGTGCCCCCGCTTGTGAAAAAGATTTCACCCGGTTGGGCGCCAATCGCTCCCGCCAAAACAGCTCTTGACTGCTCCAGTGCGGATTTCGCTTCACGCCCCTGTGCATGTACCGAAGACGGGTTCGCAAAGTCGCGGGAGAAAAAAGGCATCATCGCCTGAACGACCTCGTCACGAACGGGTGTGGTCGCAGTATGGTCGAGATAGACGCGTCTCATGGGTTGAATATGGGAAGGAGGAAACTATAATTCAACGGGCGGGAAAAGTAATGTCTGCTATTCCCTGTCGGGTGGGCGGTTACGGCGAAGATCCCTCATTGCTTCGCGTAATTCTCTTTCAAACTGGCGTTCGAAAAGGAGATACTGCGCCCTTTGTGTGGGGCTTAACAAATCCGAGAGGTCGGTAAAGAATTTTTCCTTCTCACTGACCAGCTTCGCATCCATGGCTTGCACCTGGGAAAAGAGAGGTTCCATTTCTTTTGCATCGCCCTCGTTCCGCACAAGCTTGTCAAGCTTGTCGAGAAGATCCATTTTTTCCTGCATGATTTTCTTTTTGGCATTCTCATGATCGTTCATGCGGGAAAAGAAGCGCACGGATTGTTCTTCCTTCATGTCCAGCGATTCCACCAGCCGGATTTTCTTGAGCTGTTCCACGCGTTCCGCGCCGCGGCGGTCAGGCGGCGGACCAAACGGCTGGGCCGTGAGCACACCATTTGTGAGAACCATGACAGTAAGAAGAACAGATGCTTTCATGAGATATTCCTTACATTGACAAATGTTTGCGCGTCGAAAGAGTTGTGAGAAGCTCTTCGACCTGCTCATGGGAAAATGATTCGACCAGCATCAGCGGTTCACCTGCCGAGAGAACATACTGTGCAGCGTCCTCGCCGTTCAGCGAAAGAGAAAGCACGTGAGCCGCGTTGTCTGCAAGGTCATCCGACAAGAGCGAATCAATTTCCGTCTGCGAGAGCGAAGAAAGAATAGGGGCGATCGGCGTATTTTTTGGTGCCCCCTCGGGCACGTAGTAATGCAAGCCGATATAAAAGGAGATAATGGCCACGACGCCGGGGATCGCCACGCGGGCGGCCCAGCTCAACGAGAGCGCTTTTCCACTGGTCACTTCATCAATGCGGCGGTTGACATCAGCAATCATCCGCGGCCAATATGTTTGCGACGGCGCGGCGGTTTCCATCGGGCCCAGCGTTTCCCTGAGTTCATTCACCGATTGCTGTTCTTCCTGATCAGTGACTTCCTGTTTTCCGCGGATTTTCATCTTTCATCCGTTCCTGTATCTTGCGTACTGCGTGAAAGTAGTTTGCTTTTAATCCGCCTACCGACGTTTTGAGAATCGCCGAGATTTCCTCGTAGCTCAATCCGTCAAAGTAACGAAGCACAAACACCGTCTTTTGTTTTTCCGGAAGTTCTGCAATCGCCCGCTGCAGGGATACTTCCAATTCTTTCAGTTCATACTCTGTATCGGGTCGTTCCTTTGCCGGCAACACTCTTGCAACGATATCACTTTGGCGAAGGTAGTTCATCACTTGGTGCTTGCGAATCGCATTCAGCGAAAGATTGACGGCGATCCGGTAAATCCACGTGAAGAACGTTGACTCTCCGCGAAAATCTCCCAGCGCTGTGTACGCCTTGATGAAGGTTTCCTGTGTAATATCATCCGCGTCAGCGTGATCGCCCACCATGCGCCGGGCAACCCAGTAAACCCGCTCCTGGTAACGGCGCATCAGTTCTGTAAATGCCTGTCGTTTCCCGTTCCTGACCTCCTGGACAAGTTCAGGATCCGATAGAGTATTCATGGATTGCCGTCAACCTGTTGGTTAGACACCAATTCCGATTGGCGGTTTAACACCTCCATCATACGAGGCGCTTGAACTCTTTTCGCAGTTTTCCGAGCGTTGTGCGCATGTCCTGGGAGATCACCTTGGTGCTTGCCACGACCGGCATGAAGTTCGTATCACCGTTCCAACGCGGCACAATGTGAAAATGGACATGGTTCTCAACGCCGGCCCCGCTGACGCGTCCGATATTCGCTCCGAAATTGTACCCATGCGGTTTCATGATACGGTCAAGCGCCTGTATGGAGTAAGAGGACATGAGCATGATCTCCGCGTACTCATCGGCCGTCAATTCCGGAAACGTCGATACTTCCCGGTACGGAACAACCATCAAGTGTCCGCTATTGTACGGATACAGATTCATGATGACGAAACATGTCGTCCCGCGATGCACAATAAAATGTTTGTCATCATTTCTCTCGTTGAGAGCCGCGGTGAAGAGACTGCCCTTGCTCTTCTTTTTTCTCCGGGAGGGCTTGCTGAACGACTCGATGTATTTTGATCGCCACGGCGACCACACGTTTTTCATATCAATTCCCTTGTGCATAACTCAACGGACAAAGAAAAAGGTTGGGCCAACTCCCCGCCCAACCTGAAGACTGCAACCGCGCGATGATTATGCGACTGCTTCCTTTTTGTGTTTCTGTGAATGCTCAATGATTTTTTCGGCCTGATCTTTCGGGACTTCTTCGTAGTGCGACATGCTCGAACTGAATGCGCCCCTGCCGCCGGTACGGGAACGAAGCACCGTTGCATATTTGTGCAATTCCGCGGCGGGAACCTGCGCCCTAATAATCTGGTAATGGCCAACCGTGTCCATCCCCTGAATTTTTCCGCGCCGGCTCGAAAGATCACCCATCACGTCACCCATGGTTTCTTCAGGTACCTTCACTTCAACATTATGAATGGGCTCCA
>CAZJYO010000133.1:0-7859 GCA_964550275.1 uncultured Chitinophagales bacterium | reverse complement strand
AAGCCGCAGGTGGTGATCGACGCGATCATGAAGTACTACGAGGAGGAAAACTCGAACATTCATCGCGGCGTTCATTACCTCAGCGAACGGGCAACGCGTGCATACGAAGCAGCCCGTGAAAACATCCGCGGATTGTTGAATGCCAACTCTGAAAAGGAAATTATTTTTGTCCGCGGGACAACCGAAGCGATCAATCTTGTTGCGCACAGCTACGGCCGCATGAGTATCCGATCAGGTGACGAAGTGTTAGTGTCTGCAATGGAGCACCATTCGAATATTGTCCCGTGGCAACTGGCATGCGAGCAACTCGGAGCCCGCCTGCGTGTCATTCCGATGAATACCGACGGTGAGCTTCTGCTGGATGAGTATGAACGACTTCTCTCGGAAAAAACGCGGATTGTTGCGGTTGCACATATTTCGAACGCCCTTGGGACAATCAATCCGGTAAAACAGATGATCGCCTCGGCGCATCGGCGCGGTATTCCGGTCCTGATCGATGGTGCCCAGGCAGTTCCACACATGCGCGTTGACGTGAAGGATCTTGACTGCGATTTCTATGCCTTTTCATCGCACAAAATGTTTGGCCCGACTGGCGTCGGCGTTTTGTACGGCAAAGAATCGTTGCTGGAAAAAATGCCTCCATACCAGGGCGGCGGCGATATGATACGCTCGGTGCGTTTTGAGAAAACGACATATGCCGGTCTTCCGCACAAGTTTGAAGCCGGTACGCCGAACATTGCCGGCGGGATCGGTCTTGGCGCCGCTATTGAGTACATGAAACAGCTTGATATGGAAGCGGTCCAGGCGTATGAGTATGATTTGGTAACCTACGCGACTCAACGGTTGCTGGAAATTCCCGGCGTACGCATCATTGGAACTGCGAAGCAAAAGGCAGGGGTCGTTTCGTTCGTGTTGGAGGGCGTTCATCCGCATGACATCGGAACCATTCTTGATGATGAGGGCATTGCCATCAGGACGGGACACCACTGCGCGCAGCCGGTGATGGAGTTTTTCAACGTGCCGGCCACGGCACGCGCATCTTTTGCATTCTACAACTCACGCGAAGAAATCGACGTGATGATCAAAGCATTGCATAAGGTCAAGGAGATTTTGGGCTAATGTCTGCCCTCAAGGATCTATATCGTGAAGTCATTCTTGATCACAACAAGAGTCCGAGAAACTTCCGCAAAATACCGGATGCGGATCGGACCGTTGAGGGATTCAATCCGTTGTGCGGAGATCATTACACGGTCTATCTCAAACTGGATGGGGATACGATTCAGGATGTGAGTTTTGAAGGATCGGGGTGTGCCATTTCTAAAGCATCCGGTTCGATTATGAGTACGGTCTTGAAGGGAAAAACCCGCGCTGAAGCAGGAGAGACCTTCGAACACTTCCATAAACTTGTCCGCGGCGAGATGAAGGCGGAAGAACATCTTGAGGATTTGGGAAAGCTTGCGGCATTTGGCGGAGTATCCGAATTTCCTGCGCGTGTAAAGTGCGCGAGTCTTGCATGGCATACAGTCATGGCGGCTCTTGACAAGAAATCGGCAACTGTCACAACGGAATAAAATGAGCACAACAGAAGAAAAGAAGGACACGGTTGAAGAAAAACCGCAGCTCCCGCAAATCAGCAGTATAGAAAAGAACATCATTCAGGCCCAGGTGATCGAAGCGTTGCGGACGTGCTACGATCCAGAAATTCCTGTGAATATTTATGAACTTGGACTCGTGTACGAAGTTCAGGTTAACGATGAGGCCGGTGTAAAAATTATTATGACTCTAACTTCTCCTCATTGTCCGGCGGTTCAGTCATTGCCGCGCGAGATTGAAGCCAAGGCAAAAGCTGTTTCCGGCGTGAGCTCGGTGAAGGTGGAGCTTGTGTGGACTCCGCCATGGACGCCAGCGTTAATGTCGGAAGCGGCGAAGCTGGAATTAGGAATGCAATAGACGTTTGAATGGAGAGCAATCATGATCGAAGCATCGATGTCACAACAACAAACTACCAACGAAGAAATCCACCTGACGGAAAAAGCTGCCGCGCAGGTAATGAAGCTTCGGGAACAGAACAGTATCCCTGTTTCCCACGGGCTCCGTCTTGGAGTGAAGGGCGGAGGTTGCTCTGGTTTATCCTACGTTCTCGCATTTGATGAACAGCCCAAAGAAACAGACAAGGTGTTTACCATTCACGGCGTGACTGTTTTTGTTGATCCGAAGAGTTTGTTCTATCTTTCGGGCACTGTGTTGGATTTCAGCGACGGCCTGAATGGAAAGGGATTTGTGTTCAATAATCCGCAGGCGTCAAAGACATGCGGATGTGGAAGCTCGTTCGGCGTTTGAGGGTCTGGCAAGTTTCGGATTTTCTTATAGCTTCATAGTGGTCGCGGAAGGGTGGTCCACCGCCGTCTCCGCGCATTTCATCTCACACTGCTTGCACCAGCCATTGCTCCAGTGAATACCGACATCATCCATCACGAATAGGAGAACCTATGGACATTCTCACGATGCTCTTTCGCTGGCTTCACATTGTTGCCGGCATTCTTTGGATCGGATTACTCTACTGGTTCAACTTCGCCAACATTCCCTTTGCTCCCACCATGGACGGGGAGACAAAAAAGAAAGTCATCCCGGAACTTATGCCGCGTGTGCTTTACTTCTTCCGCTGGGGAGCGGTATGGACATGGGCAACGGGGCTTCTGCTCTTGCTCATGGTTTTTTATCACGGGGCTCAGATGTTTCCTTCCCAGGAGCAATCCTGGACGATGGGAAGCATCATCATGGTATTGTTGACGTTCTTCATGTTCTTCATCTATGACCCTCTTGCAAAAAGTCTCGCCAAAGATATTAAAGTGTTTGGCGCGGTTGCGTTTGTCATTGTCGCTCTTGTTGCCTATCTGATGTACGCATGGGGCGGCTTCGGGTACCGGGCTCAACAAATCCACCTTGGAGCAATGTTCGGTACCATCATGATCATGAATGTCTGGATGCGTATCTGGCCGGGACAGAAGAAAGTTATTCCCGCGGTGAAAGAAGGAACGGCGCCTGATGCGGCTGTTGTCGCGCAGGTCGGACAACGTTCGCGCCATAACGTGTACATGTCTGTGCCGCTGGTGTGGACGATGATCAACATGCACACGACAACGCTTGGCGATGAAAGCTGGTGGGTCATTCTGGTGGTTACCGGACTTTCATGGCCGTTTGTGTCGTGGGTGTATAAGAAGTCCATGGCCGTCAAGGGAATGTAAAACGGCAACATGAAACGAAGAGCATTCATAAAAAAGACGGCCACCGCAGGCGTGGTTGTTGCCACCGCGAGCGCCGTCGGTGCTCACCAAGTGTTCTCACAAACAGATTCAACAGAAGGAGAAAGAGTGATGTACGAGTGGAAATTTCATCCACGTCCATATGCAGATGATGAAGCAAAGAAACTGCTTGCCGGGGTTATTGATGCAGAGACTACCGACTGGCATTACAACACGCACCACAAGGGTTACGTTACCGCGTTGAATAACATTGAGAAAGCGCTCGAGGGCGCTGATCGCGCGGCAGCGAACGGCAACTACAGCACGATTGGTGAACTGAAACGCCGCACAACTTGGAATCATGCCGGTGCATTGTTGCATGACGTGTACTGGGAAGTGATGGGCGGCGATGGCGATGCTTCCAAGGGTCCCGATATCAAAGCCGCGATTGAAAAAGAGTTCGGCTCCTTTGATGCCTGGAAAGCAGATTTCAAAGCAACGGCTGTTTCCGCAAAGCTGAGCGGGTGGGGCGTTCTTGTGTACGATATGCTCTATTCCAAACGAGTGCTCAATGTGTTGGTGGATGAGCATCACTACGGCGCAATCTGGGGAGGCATTCCTCTGATCCCGGTGGACGTGTTTGAACACGCTTACTATCACAAAGACGGCCCGAAGCGCGCCGCGTACATTGACAATTTCATGGCCAACCTGCATTGGGGGAGAATCAATGACAGGTACAAGAAGTTCGCGCGTTAGCGCGGTAATGCCGGAGGAACTATGCATTGGACATGGCGTGACATTGACGATATAGCACTTGACCTGGTGGAACGACATCCTTATGTTGACCCGTTGACGATCAAGCTTCCGGAGTTAAAGAAAATGATTCTGGAGCTTCCGACGTTTTCTGATGATGCAAATGCCGTTACCGACCGCACGCTGGAGTCCATCCAGGCTGCCTGGTACGATGAATATGAAGATTAAACAGGACTAAACACCACAGGAGAAAAGCTTCATGAACAAGAAGAAACGCGTGGCACGTAAGAAGCACAAGAAAGCTGTCGAACGTTCCAAGGCAAAGCAGAGAGCATTGAGAGCAAAGAAGAAGTAACATGCAGGGTGGTTGCCGTACAGCAATCACCCTTTTCATTTTCATTGCACTCTCACTGTCGCTTCGATATATTGCAATCAATGACTCAAACGGATGCTCCACACTCTTTGACGATCGGTTCCCGCCGTTTTGACTTCGGGACCCGGACGTTCGTCATGGGAATTCTCAATGTTACTCCGGATTCCTTTTCTGACGGGGGGAAGTACCTCGATCCTTCGAAGGCACTGGAACGCGCATTGCGTATGCAGGAGGAGGGAGCTGACATTATCGACGTCGGTGGCGAATCGACAAGACCGAAGAATACTTCCTATGGCGAAGGCGCCGATCCGGTTTCTCTCGAGGAAGAACTCCGGCGCGTCATTCCAGTGATCGCACGAGTTGCGGCAAACGTGTCCGTCCCGATTTCTGTCGATACCATGAAGTCTGCGGTTGCTGAACGCGCACTTCAGGAAGGCGCTTCGATTGTCAATGATGTCAGTGGATTCTCGTTTGACAACGGAATGATTTCTGTCATGGCATCGCATCGGGCAACGGCAATTGCCATGCATATGCAGGGAACGCCAAAAACGATGCAAGTCCAGCCCCGTTATGACGACGTTACGCGGGAGGTGAGAGACTTTTTGGAAGAAAAAGTACACCAAGCCCGTGAAGCGGGAATTTATCAAGTGATTGTTGATCCGGGAATCGGATTTGGCAAACGGTTGGAGGATAACCTTGCATTACTTCGCGAAGTTTGCGAGTTTCGTTCGCTGGGTTGTCCCGTTCTGGTGGGTGTCTCACGCAAGGGGTTTATTGGCGCGCTTGCTCATGTGTCTGTGGAAGAGCGGGTGGAGGGATCGATCGGGGCGGCTGTGGTTGCCGCGGCAAACGGTGCTGATATTGTTCGCGTCCATGATGTACGAGAAACAAAGCGTGCGCTCCTGGTCGCGGATGCAATCGTCAGGCCTGCTTCAATGCAACAATCGGTAACAACGGTGTAACATGGAACTATTCAGAATCGGTTTTCTTGCGGTGACTATTGCCGATATCGTTGATATCGCAATTGTGTCATACATCCTGTACCGGTTGTATCTGGTCATGCGCGGAACCATTGCCGCGCAGATTTTCGTGGGGCTGGTTTTGATTATCGCATTTTCTTTTGTTGCGCAGGCCGCGAATCTCCGCGCCATGGGCTGGATTCTCAAGACGCTTACGGATATTTGGGTGATTGCCTTCATTGTGTTGTTCCAGCCGGAACTGCGACGCATTCTTGTGCTCATTGGCCGTAATCCGGTGATTCGGCTCTTCCTCAAAGTGAACGTCGACGCATCCATTGATGATGTCGTTGGCGCTGTTACCGAGCTCTCCAGAAAGAAACAGGGTGCGCTCATTGTCTTTGTCCGGTCCACGGGCATCAAGTCCAGCGTTGAAACCGGGACCCGCATGGAGGCGCTGGTCAGCCGGTCGCTTCTTCTATCCATCTTCAACCCCAAGTCTCCGCTGCACGACGGTGCTGTGGTTATCAAGGACCGCGTGATTGAAGCCGCGCGGTGTACGCTTCCTCTTTCAAATCTCACCACGTGGGAAGGACAGTTACTTGGCACCAGGCACCGCGCCGCCCTCGGGATTTCCGAACAGGCAGACGTCGTTGTGGTGATCGTCTCCGAGGAATCCGGCGTTGTTTCCATTGCCGAGGATGGTTCGTTGAAGATCGGCTTTACGCCGGCGGTTCTTCGACGGGAACTGAATGAACGTCTGACGGTTGACACGGAGCGTTCTTTCGCATCTGTATGGAAGGTTCTGAGAAACAATGGTTAACGGGAGCCGCTGACGTGGGAATGTTTGATGTTGACAGGCAGGAGATGATCGCGGTTATCAAGGATCGCGGCATTATGGACGAACGCCTTCTGGGGGCGTTTGCGCGCGTTGACCGCCATATGTTCGTCCCCGAACCGTTTACGCGGCGTGCGTATGAGGATTCGGCGCTTCCCATAGGAAAAGGCCAAACAATTTCCCAGCCGTATACTGTTGCCTGCATGACGCAGGCACTTGGCGTGAAACCGGGAGATAAAGTTCTTGAAATCGGAACCGGCTCCGGATATCAGGCGGCTATTCTCGCAGAGCTTGGCATCCGCGTCTTCACTATTGAACGGCATCATGCATTGCTTGTTGATGCGCGGAAGATTTTCGACAAGCTGAACTACCGCATCACGTCAAAAGCGGGCGACGGAACGGTGGGGTGGAATGAGTTCGCGCCCTATAATGGAATTATTGTCACGGCGGGTGCGCCCGAGGTTCCCCAACCCTTGTTGCGACAACTTGCCGATGGAGCCAACCTTGTTATTCCTGTTGGCGATATGAACCTGCAATCCGTTCTTGTTGTTACGCGACGCGGCGAGAGTTTTGAACGCAAGGAGATCGAGGGGTTTAAGTTTGTGCCGTTGATTGGTAAGATGGGTTGGGAAAGCCCCGTCTGATACGTTAGTTTCCCCGCAATGAATGTCCTCGTTATTGTCGGTCCGACCGCTTCCGGAAAAACGGAAGTTGCCCTTCATGTTGCACGTTCCCTTGGTGGCGAAATCGTTTCCGCAGATTCTCGCCAGGTTTATAGGTATGTGAACATCGGGACCGCAAAACCGGACGCAGTTCAACGCAAAACGATCCGGCATTTTTTTGTTGATGAACTTGATCCGCGCGAAGAATTTAACGCGGCGATGTTTGGCGTGCGGGGAAGAGAGGTGCTGCAGGATATTTCTCGGCGAGGCAAAGTGCCGGTTGTCGCCGGGGGTTCCGGTCTGTACATACGCTCATTGATTGACGGGCTGTTCGATGGACCGGGTGCGGATCGCGATTTTCGAAGAACGATGGAGCGCTTTGTCAAGGAAGAGAGGATGTCGGAGCTTCTTGCTCTTCTGAAGAAGGTTGATCCGTTTACAGCCGCGACAGTTGATCCGACCAAACCGAGAAGAGTTATTCGCGCCCTTGAAGTGTATCATACCACGGGTAAAGCTCTTTCTGATCATCACAGGGAAATGAAGAGACCGGAAAACATTCGCGCGTTCCAGTTCGGCCTGCGTTGGGAGAGAAAAGAACTCTACCGTCGCATTGAACAGCGCTGTGACGCGATGATTGAATCAGGATTGATGGCGGAAGTCGAAGGGCTGGCGAACATGGGACTGGGACCTGAAGTAAACGCGCTGAACACCGTCGGGTATCGCGAAGCTTTTGCGTATCTCTCCGGTGCAATATCATTCACCGAAATGGTTCGCCTGTTCAAGCAGAACTCGCGCCGTTACGCAAAGCGTCAGGAAACCTGGTTCAAGGCCGATAAGCGCATCGACTGGGTCGAGGTCAACGGGCAACGAAGGCCTGTTGATGTTGCGAAAGAGATTGTAGAACAGTTCGTTGCCGCAACGGGCGTTGCTTCTCATGCGGATTTGCGCTAACTTGAATCCACACCTCTGTTCATCATCACTCGGGGCGTAGCGCAGCCCGGCTAGCGCGCTTGGTTCGGGACCAAGAGGTCGGGG
>CAZJYO010000132.1:0-7870 GCA_964550275.1 uncultured Chitinophagales bacterium | reverse complement strand
TTGCTGATTGAAGTGGATGGAAACTATGAAGATTCACTGAATAGGGATATCGAAGTTATTGCAGAAGTTGTTGAACGCTTTCATCCGCTTGACGTCTTGCTGGCTGAGGACAAACAGAAAGTCGCAGATGTTTGGGCTTTGCGAAGAAGCATGGGTGAAGCCGTGAAATCATACTCGGTGTACAAAGAGGAAGACACCGTCGTTCCGCGCGCACATCTTCCTCAACTCGTGAACGGCGTGAAAAAGATTTGCTCGCGTTACGGCATTACATCAATTTGTTACGGCCATGCGGGCGACGGCAATGTTCACGTCAACATCCTCAAAGACAAACTGGATGATGCAACGTGGGAGAAACATCTCGACACTGCGATCAGGGAAATCTTTGAGCTGACCGTATCGCTGGGAGGAACAATTTCGGGGGAACACGGCATTGGATATTCACAGAAATCCTACTTGCCGATTGCGCTGGGAAAAATTGAAATGCATCTTATGAAGAAGATCAAACAAACATTCGACACGGCGGGGATACTCAACCCGGGAAAAATCTTTCCTGACTGAGTTGGCCTGATTGACCAAAAGGATAAGTTCAGTTCTTGAAAAGAGCAGACTGACGACTACAATCTTCCGGCCCAATTTTCTACCACACTCTTGCGAATCCTGACCTTATCACCGGAAACTTCGCTCGGAATCGGGTCAGGATAATACTTTCCACAACACGCGTAAGCTTCCATCGTGGTCATGTCCCAATGCGATGGACACCGCGCGCAATATATATGCGATCCTTTGAGTTTGAACTCGGTCGAGCCGCAATGCTCACTTACACTCATCGCCGTAACGATTCTGCCTTCGGGTGTAACATAGGCGATAACAGCACGCATCGTCGTCGGCGTTGCGTACTCAAACCGGACAAGTCGATTGGCCACAATTTCGCTCAATGGAATCGCGAGGAATTCCCCTTCATCCTTCAATGCAACCGGCTTTGATAAAATAAACCCCGTATCGGGTTCAACCGGCTCGCTCACGAAGGGTTGATTCTTGATTACCGGATGCGCAGACGGATTGATATAGACGAGGAACGCAATCAACCCCGTAGCGAGAAGCGTCCCAAGAATAATCCACGTCTTCCGCAATGATGAATTTGATCCGGGGCTTTCTGCCGAGCTGCCGCGAACATCAGACGCTTCAACAGCAACTCCGCAGGAGGGACAAAACTTTGCACTGTCAACCAGCGTGGAACCGCATTTCGAGCAAACCGACATTTCTCTCCCTTTCAGAATTGTTGAAATATACGTTGCTTGCCGTACTTGGGCAATATCGTTCAAGAATTCATTCCGCCCTTGCATTTTCCTGTGATTCGCTTATATTTCAAGCGTGCTCCCGATTGGAGCGGCGATAAACGAACAATGAGACGTGATGGACCGGGAAACAATAGACCGAATAATTAGTGAAATCCTTGCAGAAAAGCTGAAAACCAAGGATTCCCATCTTTGTTGTAAAGACGGCGTGTGCTCCGATGGATTGTGCGTGGTTCACAACAAGGAAGGGGTCCGAAGTATTGTCGGCAGTGGAGCAAACAGGATCACAACCGGCGTCGGCATCGAAGCCGCGGGTGGCGTTGAACCTGACCTTGCTGGAATGATTGACCACACACTCCTCAAGCCGGACGCAACGTCGGGTGAAATTCAAAAGCTCTGCGCGGAAGCAAAGAAGTACTCCTTCGCAAGCGTCTGCATCAATCCGGGGTATGTTCCGTTGTGTGCGAAACTTCTCAAGGGAACAGAGGTAAAAGTATGTACTGTCATCGGTTTCCCGCTCGGTGCCACATCAAGCGCTTCAAAGGCGTTTGAAACAGAGCAGGCGATCAGGGACGGTGCACAAGAGGTTGACATGGTCATCAATGTTGGCATGCTCAAATCGGGCGAATACGAATACGTGGAGAATGATATCTTTGCGGTCACCAGCACCGCAAGGCGATATCGGGTTCTCAGCAAAGTAATCCTTGAAACCGGCTTTCTCACTGATGAAGAAAAGATTCAGGCCTGTGTTCTCTGCCGCCGGGCGGGAGCAGACTTCGTTAAGACTTCGACCGGTTTTGGGAAAGGCGGAGCTACCGCAGGCGACATTGCGCTCATGAGGCGAGTGGTCGGAAGTGCAATGGGGGTAAAAGCTTCCGGAGGCGTGCGGACGCGGGAAGACGCAATAACCATGGTTGCAAGCGGCGCGGATAGAATCGGCGCAAGCGCGAGCGTCAAGATTGTCACGGGCGAACCAGCCGAAGCCACAAAGGGCTATTGATGTCCCTTCTTTTCAGAATGCTCGCTGTGTGTCTCTTTCTTGGTTGGGCATTCGGTTGCAGTTCTGAGAAGGAAACCCTTTTACCGCCGCCCGTAGAACCCAAAATCGAAAAACCGGCAGAGACTCCCGTTAACTTCAGCACGAACACCGATACGGTTTCATCCTCGCAAGCAATTCAGCGCATTGATACTGTTGTCGTGTTGCGCGATCCGCAAGTCAGGTTCATGGTACAGATTGGTGCATATAAGGAAGCAGAGAATGCCAGCCGCATACAGGCAATCGCAAGAGACCGGTACAAAATGCCTGTCCTCAATGACTACAATCCGACGCTTATGCTTTATCAGATTCGACTGGGCTTCTTTGAAACACGTGAATCTGCGACCGCGTTTCGGGACCGTATGAAAAGAGAATTTCCTGAGGACTACGGGGATGCCTGGGTGGCACAACTGACGCAATGAAACCGATTATCGTCTTTTGCGTGGTGAGCGTGCTGACCGTTGCCGGCTGCGGCTCGGGTGGAGGTTCCACCACGGAATCTAAAGCCGGACTGAGTGAAGCCCAACAGTACGAGGCAGATTTTCAGCCATCGCAATTTGATCCGGACCCTGATGTCATTCTCGGCAAATCCGCTCAGGCAAAAATCGATTCTGTTGCGCCACATCAAGGTGCGGCAGATCCGAATGAACTGGTCAGCGGATTTCGTGTGCAGATATTTTCCACGACCAACTTTGATGACGCCAACAGCGCGCGCGATTCCGCTGCGGCCCAGTTTTCCGTCGAACGCTTCTACGTGGTGTATGATCCGCCGACGTACAAAATCAGGGGCGGCGATTTCTTGACGCGTTACGAAGCGGACAAATTTGCGCGGCAATTGCGTGAACGCGGCTACAGGGACGCATGGGTCGTACCTGAAAAGGTCAACAAACATTCTTCTGATTCAACGCCGCGCTAATTCTCACTTCAGCTTCAGCAGAACACCTTCAAGGCCCCACCGGGCGCGCACTTTCAACGTATCATCTCCCTCCACAAACCGCTCAGCAGGCACAAACGGAAACGGCTTCCCCGGCGAATACAAACCTGAACCATCGCTGTCCCGGAATGCTCTCAAAACGTATCCGCCCTCACCAAGTCCTTCAAGGGCAAAGCGTCCGGGTCCGCCCAAGCGCAACGATGTTTGTTTGCCGCCGGCACGATCAATGCTCATCGCGGTAACGTAAACTGCTCCGCTGTCCTTTACCTCATCAAACACTGTTCCTTCAATGGTCCCCGTCGTCCGGACGTCAATCGTTTCGAATCTCCATGAGCGTATTGAATCCCGCCTGGATCGCCCCGTCATATCTTTGACGGAGTCCATGATCATCGTAAGCGTAAACCACGACTTCGACGGAAGCTCCTCTCTGAATTGGATTGAAGCGTTCAGTGCGCCCTGCCATTTCATATCAACATGGACGGATCGTTTTGCGGCATCGACAACTGAAATCGCCGATTGAATTGGAGACTGCTGAACCGGCCTGGAGAACCGCAAAGGGATACTTCCGTTCGGCTCAACTCCCCTTATGCTGTCACCTATTGACCCCAATGACACTACAGGCAATGACGTGTCAGATCGCGATGTTCCCCGAAATGCGTACACATTATTCAATGAATCAATCAGGTTACCTGCAGTATCGGAAACTCCGTTGACGCTTAGACGGTACATGGCATTGCTGTCCATTGGCGAAACAATTGTCACGACAACTGTATTCAAGGCAGGAAGATTCGGCGACACGGAAGAAATATCGATGGATGTGTTGGTCAGAGTATCGCGGAGAGAAAACAGCGCATGCGGCAGTGCGACAGCATCGATCGGTTCGCTGAATTTGACAAGAACCCCGTATCGATCAACGGCTTGAACGGTGGAAAGAAACGGTTTTGCCGTGTCTTCACGCGCCATTCTGAACGTCGCTCCCGTTGCATGCGGCGACTCTCCCGCGAGAATAACATCCCGTGAAGTGACGCCATATTCATCTGTTTGTTTGTCGTACAAAAGATTTTTGAACTCATCCCGCACAGCAAAGAGGCGATACGAAAACATCCCGACGTTGGAAAGAACAAATCCGCCATTGGATCCTGTCTGCGTGATGTAGTCGGGACGGCTCACTGCAGGGTTGAGAGTGTCAGGGTTCAGGCCGTCCAACACATAGGCAAAAATCATAATGCCCTCGGGCTTTCTGTCGTACACACGCCCTTGAATTGACCCGCGATCAATGGAATCCCCCGTGGAAAAGGCAAGGGTATAACCCGTTCCCATGCGGTTACGCGCGCGGACATCCACCACATCCGTTCCGACGGTGAGAACATAGGTGCGGTTGTCCTTCAACTTCTCGGGGAAGCGAATATTCAGGGTTGTGCCGCTCCAATCAAACTCAGGTTTCCCGGCATAGGGAGAAAGAAAGATTGACTCCTCCACGGAACGCCTGTCGACATATTCGCTGAATTCCAACTCTATCGATTCAGGCCGTATATTGGTGGCATTGGTATCCGGTAGCGTCCTAATAATGGCCGGTGACGTCGTATCAACGGGTCCGCCGGGCGGGGGCTGTTGGCCGGCACAGTGTAAAAAGACCAATCCAAGGCAGGCGGCAAAAAAAAGTGAAAAAAATCTTTCCGGCATGGAACCTTCGTCAGGCAGTTGTGGTTATGGTAATTGAAGCCCGTGAGATCTCCCCAATCGTCATGGCCTGTGCTGTTGGATGGTGGTGGCACCTCTGGATGGTTGGCCCGGTTTCATGCTTCAAACATGCAGGACATGGTGAGTGATGGTGGGTTGAGCCTGCATATAAGAGCCTCAGCGAACACTGAGGCTCTTTTTATTTTCAGACTCGCGAGACTCAACTGCATTTCGCATCTTCCTGTAACGCCGTACATGCCGCATATGCTCCGCGTATGTTCGTGTGAACTGATGGCCTCCGGTTCCGTCCGCAACAAAAAACAGGAAATCATGAGATTCTGGATACACTGCCGCGCGCAGCGCATCTCTTCCCGGATTATTCACGGGTCCCGGCGGAAGACCTTTGTACAGGTATGTGTTGTACGGGCTCTTGATGGCAAGGTCCGAATACAAAACGCGGCGCGGTCCGTCAATTAAAAACTGGATTGTCGGGTCTGCCTGGAGTTTCATTTGCTTCCTCAGCCGGTTATGATACACACCGGAGATTCGGGGCATCTCATCGACAATCATCGCCTCACCTTGAATGATCGAGCCCATCGTTACAACTTCGTTCATCTCCCAACCCATTTTTTGGGCAGCCCTGCGGAGCGAATCGGAAAAAGCATTGTTGAACTGGTGAACCATGGCTTTGATGATTTCCACTTCATCCGTTTGCCAGTGAAAGCTGTATGTCTCGGGAAACAAATACCCCTCCAGTGATTCAGAAGCAATTCCAAAAGCCGACCCGCTTGCCCGTTCATGAGCAAGCCGCACAAACCGGCTTGAATCAATGCCGAGGTTGCGTGAGAGAATTCTCGCAACGCGTCCCGTTCGCAAACCTTCCGGAATTGTCAGGGTAATCAGAACAAGATTCTTACCGTCACGAAGTGATTCAAAGATCGTTGTATTGGAAACACCACTTTCAAAGCTGTACCGCCCGACGCGGATGTGTTCCGCGCCGCCAAGAATCTTCGAAGCCAGCACGAACCAGAGCCGGTTCCCGATCAACCCCTGGTGTTCAAGCGAATCAACAACAGTGGAGAACGACTGCCCCCGTGAAATGGTAAAGAATTTCCGGGAAATTCCTGCAAAATCATTTGCGCTTAGAAAAATCTTGTACGAAAGCACACCGGCAATCGTGAGAACAGCCATCGTTGCATACAACATCCAGCGGAGTCCGCGTGGGTTCATTGTTTCCTCTTCAACAATGCTATGCCGCACAACGCAAGAACCGAGGCGGCGCTTATCCCCATTCCCCATCGAATTGCAGGTGATTCAAAAATAAACCGCACAGAATGCTCTCCCGCCGCAACAGCAACGGCACGCTGATGATGATTTGCCCGTAATATCGTGGACTCACGACCGTCAACCTCAACTTTCCAGCCGGGATAGTAGGTGTCCGAGAGAACAAGCAGCGTATTGTGCTCAGTACGAACCCGAATGATCACTTCGGTTGCAGAGTATGTTTCGATGGTGACCTTTGCATTGTGATGCGGATTGGGTTCAAGTCCTGGCTGTTCCTCAAGGATTACCGTTTCTGAGGGCCGAAAACCCTGAGAGCGTAATATCGACTTCCGCTCATTTTCAGTTTTGGCAATTGCATAACTCCCAACACAGTATGCGCGGTCCAACACCGTCGGGTTGTTGTAGAGAAAGACACCGCGGAGTGTATCAACAGGATTCAGCGATTCTCCCGCAAAAGGCCACGCCGAAAGAACGTACTTGATGTTGTTCATATTGAGAATGTTCATGAATGCAGGCGTTACCGAAAAGAGACCGTCGTTGAGACGGGCCGTTTCGTAAATAAGTCCGCCGCGATTCTGGTCCCCCCAGACATCAACAACATATCCGGGTGTAAGTTGTGCGTAACCATCCGCCGTGGAAAACCCGTACAGAACATGGCTGCTCGGCTGGAGGAACTTCCGCTGTTCGATGTATGGTTGCAAACTCCCGCTCCATCCACGAGCATCAGCGAATGCTCTTCTGTGCATGTCGGTAGCCCCGGGCGAATAAATCCGGAACAGGGACGAATCCTGACTCAACACTCTCGCCGTTTCAGGTGGCGATCGCCATTCATCCATGTCAACGATCGGGTTCTGCCTGAGCTGAAAATAAAAGAGATCAACGATCGTCATAGCAACGAGTGCAAAGCCAAGTTGTCGTGCAAAATCCTTTTTCTTCTTGAATTTTTCAAGTAGCGACGTTGCTCCAAGCGAAGCAAGAACGGCAATACACGCGTCTACAATGAACAGAAATCGTGTTGGAAATCGGAAGAACTTCATTCCCGGCACAACATGAAAGACAAGCTCATACACAGGCGTGTTCGGTCCAAGAACAAGGATGAACGCCCCGGCACCGGCGAGGGTGAAGAACTTTACATGCCATGATTTCCAGCCGGATTTTACTGCATACAAAGCTAAGAGGATCACGGCAAGTCCGGCATAACCGAAGTCTTCCCAGAAAACACTTTGCGCACGGTAGCTTCCATCGCTGATATCACCATTCGCGTAAGGATAAAAAAATGTTTTGATGTTGGAAGGATCGTACGCGTAGCTTGAGGCGTATTCAAACGTCACGCCGCCGGAGCGCTGCGAAAGAGAAACGAGCTCGTAGGTCGGTATCAACTGAATAGCGCTGATGCCGGCTGCGAACAAAAGTGCTGCAACAAACCAGCGACTGTGTGAACTCAGGATGATTGCTTGAAATGATTTTCGCGGCTGTGCTTTCTTCCCTTGAGAAAAAGCAGAGGGCACTCTGAAAATAAAATATACCAGATACAGCAGACTTGAATAGTACGCGGTTTGAACGTGTCCGGAGAGATATTGGAATCCGACGAGCAAAGCAAACAAAAGAAGCGCCTTTGCACCCTTCGCTTGGTCGGTCGCC
>CAZJYO010000131.1:0-7886 GCA_964550275.1 uncultured Chitinophagales bacterium | reverse complement strand
CAATATCATTCTCACATCATATACACCGCACAGACGCAGTAAGAAATATTTCGGCGAGACGTTTTATACTGCACTTCTCACCGGAGTTTCAACGGAAACGGCCTACCGGATGATGCAACAGGAAATGATCAGGAACCGGGACTACGGCACGCCGCACGCGTGGGCGCCGTATGTGTTGTGGGGAAGGGGAGAGTAGAAGTTACTTTCTGCGGATCTTGACTGCGCCCACTCCCGATGTGACGCGGAGGTTCATCTTGCCGCGCGCGGTCGAGAAATTCTCCGTGGTGTATTCGCTCTCGGAAACCTTCTCGAATCCTTTTCCGCAGTCCATCTTGGAAATCCAACTTGCTTCATGGAACATCTTCACGCCGATCTGTTCCGGGATATAAATCGTTACGGCTCCCATGCCGACATCCACGTCAACGTCAACTTCCTTCATCAGCTGGCCTGAAAAATCCAATTCGTACGAGCCAACGCCCCCCTGGAACCGGAAGCGTTTGAAGTTCGCGTTGCCGAGATTCCTGCCCACGAACTTGCTCACGCCGGATTCGATGTTCATGTTATCAATGGACGTCTTGTTCGATTCATTAAAATACAGCGCGACATTGCTTGCGCCTGCGGTGAGATTGAAATCCTTTACCTGGATTCCCGTCAAATCAAATTCACCCTTCCCGACTCCCAGTTCGATGTCAAATGAAATCGGAACGGCGTCTGTAAACGCGAGGTACCACTTTCCGCTTTTCAAATCGCCCACGTGAACCACATGCTCATTGTCCTCCCGGGTCTCAACTTGATCACCGAGGACGATGTCCAGATACCCGACGCGGTTGCGGATGGTGTAGTTGGAGGTGACGCGCGCCGGCTCGCGTTGCCCCGCGCCTTCGGTTGCGACGACAATTTTTTCGCTCTCGCCGCGGGAAATCATGATGCTTCCAAAGTCGGAGGAAAGCGTCACCTTGAGTTCGCGCTCGGTTGTTCGCCCGATGTCGTCAAGCGAGGGCTCCTCGTACAACGGATAAGCCGCGACGGAAGCGGCCATCAGACACAGAGACAGTATGGAAAGGATCGGCTTCACGGATACGAATCCACTTTCAAATACGGAAAAGCCCGTCCATTGGTTGCGTCATACTTTAATAGTGGCGGATTTTGTTCTTGAGCTGTTTGTAGAGTAACTCGCGCGCCCGGAAAATATGGGCTTTTACGGTTCCAATCGGCAATTTGAGCTGTTTCGCTATCTCTTCATAGCTTTGCTCTTCCACGTGCCGCATCTGAATCACCTTGCGGTATTTCGGGGGAAGGGATTCGATGGCCTGCGTCAGCAAAACAGCCCGCTGGTTGCTGATGAGCATCCGGTCTGCCTCAAAGCTTTCATCGGGTATCTCGAACGTGTAATCGCTTTCTCTGGATTCGACGGGCTTGTCGATGGAAAACGTCTGGAGTTTTTTCTTGCGAACAAAGTCGATGCAGTTGTTGGTCGCAATTTTGTACAGCCACGTTGAGAACGCAAACTCCTCGTTGAAACTCTTGAGCGAGGCGAACGCCTTGATGAATGCTTCCTGTGTCAGGTCTTCGACCTGTTCCTTGTTATGCACCATACGGAAGATGAAGTTATAAATAGCGTCATGGTACTTCCGCATGAGCTGCTTGTAGGCGTTGTCATCGCCGCGCAAAGCGGCATGGATCAGCCGGGCGTCTTCGGTACGGGATTCAATCTTGCGTTGTTCCTGCGGCTCGACCGGTGTTGGCGGCGGGGTATGTGGTCGGGGCTTCTTCGGCATAGAGCGCGTGAAAAAGTACTCAAATGCCGCGAGAGGCGCAAGCACGGTTTGGTTGCTTCCGCTGATGAAAATCTGTATGATACCCTCATGTTCATCACTTTTGAGGGGCTGGATTTCTCGGGCAAGACCACGCAGGCAAATTTGCTCGCCGAGCGCCTGCGCGAACGCAAGCGCACCGTGCGGATGCTGCGCGAACCCGGAGGCACGGACATCTCGGAACGCGTTCGCACCATTCTTCTGGATACCTCTCTGCACGCCATGACCGACACTGCGGAATTACTGCTGTTCTCGGCAAGCCGCGCCCAGCTCGTTGAAGAAGTCATTGTTCCGTCGCTTCGCCGCGGCGAAGTGATTCTCTGCGACCGCTTTCACGATTCCACAACGGCGTATCAGGGCTACGGCCGCGGGCTGGACCTCGATGCCATCCGCCACATTCATGCTGTTGCAACTGTCGGATGCGTTCCGGACATGACATTCCTCGTGGATATTCCGGTGGATGAGATTGAACGCAGGAAAAATCTCGCGGGGCTAACATTTGACCGCATGGAAAGTGCCGGCCGCGAATTCTATGAGCGCGTCCGCAAAGGGTATCTTGCCATGGCGCGGCAGGAACCGCACCGCATTATTCTTCTTGATGGACGCGCGTCTATTGAAGAAACGCGCCGCTCCGTCTGGGCTCACGTTGAACAACGGTTTTCCATCCAACTACTTTCAGTGTAGGAGAATAGCATGAAGGGCATTCGCTTTGTATTGACAGTCCTCCTGGGCACACTCGTTATCGTGCTTCCCGCCGGAAGCGAAACACCGGCGGACGGCGAGTATTTTTTCAAGATCAATAAAGGCATTGATGTCTTTGGCAAAGTGTACCGGGAAATCACCGCCAACTATGTTGATGAAGTTGACCCCGAGAGATTCATGGAGGCAGGCATCGATGGCATGCTTGAGAACCTCGATCCCTACACCGTGTACATCGCCAAGGAAGAGGGTGATGAGGTCGAGCTTCTGACGACAGGAAAGTACGGCGGCGTGGGCATCACGATCGGTCAGCGCGACGGTTTGATCCAGGTGATCACCGTGATGGAGGGATATTCGGCCCAGCGCGCAGGCATTCAGCCCGGCGATAAAATTATCGAGGTTGACGGCGTGAAGATTGCCGAAAAGAAACCGGACGAAGTTCGGGCATTAACGCGGGGAACGCCGGGAACGACCGTCAAAGTCATGCTGGACAGGGAAGGCGAACCCTCGCCGCTCGCCTTCGAGTTGGTGCGCGAAGAAATTCAGATAAAGAACGTCACGTATTCGGGATTTGTTGAGCCCGGACTCGGGTATATCAAGCTTGAACGCTTTTCGCGCAAAGCGGGCGAAGAAGTGAGGCAAGCCATCCGTGACCTGACACTCAAGAGCGAACTCAAGGGGCTGGTGATTGACCTGCGCGGAAACCCCGGCGGCTTGCTGGATGCGGCGGTGGAGATTGTGAGCAAGTTTGTGCCACGCGGCAGTCTTATCGTTAGCACGAAAGGGCGCAGATCCGACGCCGACCGCGAATACCGGTCGATGGAAGAGCCGATGCTTCCCGCCGTTCCCGTGGTTGTCCTCACGGATCGCAACAGCGCGAGTGCAAGCGAGATTGTTTCCGGCGCAATCCAGGATCTCGACCGCGGCCTCGTTGTCGGCGCGCGAACATTCGGCAAGGGTTTGGTGCAAACAATATTGCCGTTGAGTTACGGGGCCCAACTGAAAATTACGACGGCGCGGTACTACACGCCCAGCGGACGCAGTATCCAGGAAATTGACTATCTCCATCGCAACACGGATGGCGTGTTCACCTCCTACGCCGACAGTCTGAAGAAAGAATTCAAAACAGCGGGCGGCCGCACGGTGTATGAACATGGCGGCATTACTCCCGACTCCACCGTGACACATGCCGACCAGGGCCCGATGGTGAGACAACTCCACAGGAAATCCCTCTTCTTCAAGTTTGCCAACAGCTATGTGATTGAACACAAGCTCGAGAAGATCAACGGCATTACCGACGAGATGATGTCGGCCTTCAAGTCATTCCTTGAGAAGGAAAAGTTTGATTACCAGGAAGAGACGGAGACCAAATTGAAGGAAATGCGCGAGCTTGCCGGGAAACTCAATTATGGTCAGGATATTGTCGCGGATCTGGACCGCCTGAAAGAGGACTTGGAGAAGGAAAAAAAGCGCGGCTTCGAGCGTTACGCTGCTCAGATCAAGCGGGAGATGGAAGTCGAACTCTCGGCGCGCGTACGCGGCGAACAGGGGCGCATTGAGGCATCGTTGCATGAGGATACGCAAGTGAACACCGCGCTCGCACTCCTGAAAAACACCGCGGTCTATGCAAAGATGCTTCAGGAATAATTCCGGGCGGTGAACGCGCTTTCCTTTGTCGCTCTTCTCTTTGCCGGCGGATTGGCCGGCTTCCTTGCCGGGTTCTTCGGCGTTGGCGGGGGCATTATTCTTGTCCCCATTCTTCTCTATTTCTTCTCCAGCATCGTTGGTGTCCCTCCCGAAGTCGCCACGCATCTGACGTTCGGTACAAGTCTGCTGGTAATTATTTTTGCCTCACTTGTTTCGGCGTTGCAGTACGCGAAGAACAAACAGATCATACGTCGGGCGGTGTTATTCATGGGCGGAGCGAGTGTCGCAGGCGCGTGGCTCGGCTCCGCGATTGCGGCGACACTGCACGGAAGCGTATTACAGCAAATTTTTGCCGTCGTGGTTGCCGTCGCCGCGATTCGCATGATTACGGAATCAACAGAGGCGAGGGAAGAAGAGCGCCCCGTTCTTCATCCGGCAGGACTGATGGGGATCGGCGTTGTTGTCGGACTCATCTCCTCGCTGGCGGGCGTCGGCGGCGGATTCTTTTCCATTCCTCTTATGTACTACCTCCTGCGTTTTCCCCTGAAGAAAGCGCTCGGCACATCCAGCGCGAGCATTGTCATCACCGCATGCGCATCGCTCATCGGCTACGTTGCCGCAGGTTGGAATGACCCTCGCCTCGGGGGATTTTCCGGAACACTCGGCTATGTGGATTTTCTTCATGCAATCCCCATCATTCTGGGCAGTCTTCCCATGGCAAGAATCGGGGCGGACGTTTCCCACCGGACCGATGTTGGCAAACAGAGAAAATACTTTGCCATCTTCCTTCTTGCGGTTGCGCTGAAAATGCTTTTCTTTTAAAAGAGTTTTCCCGCTTTGCCTCACACGTTTGTTCTGGTTTAGCAGAGAGGATGCCAACCCATGACCACCCGGACGCCATTTCTTGTTGCGTTTCTGTTGCTGCTGACGGGAACCATTATCGCGCTTCTTGACGGTGAACCGCCGCGCATCAGCACTCCGCCGGTGAGTGTTGGAACGGAGGATAACCCGCACGCGCAGGCAGAGATGGAGTTCCTGATGCTGAGGGATCCGGTTGCGAACGAGATTCCGCGCGGGATTCGCCAGCGCGAACGCGAACTTGCGCGGCGTTTGCCGACCTTTGAAACTGCGCGCGCCATGGGACTCACGCGCCGTGCCAGCGCGCTTGCATGGACAGAGCGCGGCCCCGATGACGTCGGAGGAAGAACACGCGTGTTTGCTGGAGACGTTTCCAATCCGGATGTTCTCCTTGCCGGAAGCGTTGCCGGCGGCATGTGGAAATCCACCAATGACGGCGCGTCATGGTTTCCCACAACGGCCCCATCACAAATTCATTCAACCACGTGCATAGCACAGGATACCAGACCTGGCTCCACCAACGTGTGGTATGTCGGCACAGGTGAGTTCCGCGGTTCCACGAACAATGACACACGGTGGGGATCGTTGTACCGCGGTGATGGAATTTTCAAATCAGTGGACAACGGCTCCTCGTGGTCTCTTCTTGCGTCCACTTCTTCCGGAACACCGCAGGCAACCGATGCGTTCGACTACATCTGGAATGTTGCAACGGACCCCACGAACGCGGGTGAGGACGAAGTGTACGCCGCCACATATATCGGCATATACCGCTCCACAAATGGCGGAACAAGTTGGACGCAAACACATGTTGCCGACTCATCATACACAGATGTTATCGTCAACCAAAGCGGCGTTGTGTATGCGTTCACGAAGACAGGCGGGACGCCTCATGTCTGGCGGTCGCCGGATGGTGTAACGTGGACCGATATCGTCCCCGTGGACTTTCCCTCGCTCGCCGGGAGAATCGTCCTGTGCGCGGCCGCGTCAAATGCCAACGTCTTGTACGTGTTTGTTCAAGGCGCCGATAACTTTCCCTCAGTCAATGGACACCAGTTGTGGAAATACACGTACGTCTCCGGGGACGGAAGCGGCGCCGGAGGAATATGGGAGAACCGCGGTGGAAACCTTCCCGGCGACCTGAGCACACAATCCGGTTATGACATGATCGTGCACGTTCATCCGCTCGACGAGGACTTGGTGTTGATCGGTGGAACCAATTTGTACAAGGCGACAGACGGTTTCTCTTCGACTGCGTTCACAACGACGATCGGGGGTTACCCGTTCTGGCCGCAGGGTCCGCATCATCCTGATTTGCACAGCGGTTTCTTCCGCGCCGACAATCCGAATGTCTATTACTCCGGCCATGACGGCGGCGTGACCAGAACGGATGACGTAACCGCGGCAAACGTTTCGTGGACAGGGTTGAACAACGGCTATAACGTCACCCAATTTTATTCCGTGTCGATTGCGCCGGAAGCGGGAAGCAATCTCATTCTCGCGGGCGCACAGGACAACGGAACACAAATGGGCAACGCGCCCGGAGTTTCCTCGTGGGTGATGGCATACGGAGGAGATGGGACTGTGGTGAAAGTTGCGCCTCTTGCGGACAACCGTCTCTACACCCAGTACCAGAGCGGACAGATGCAGCGCATGAATCGCGATCTGAGCAATGTCTTTTCTATTACGCCGAGCGGATCCAACAATCAACTGTTTGTAAATCCGATTGCACTTGATCCGAACAACTCGAGTATCCTTTATTATCCGGGTGGAAGGTCGAGCCCTTCTCTCGCGAGCGCGATTTGGCGGAACAACAACGCGCCCAATGCGACGAGCACAACCGGCTGGACTGCGCTGACCACGACCGATGTCGGCTTCGCTTCGGGATACACGCGGCGCATCAGCGCCATTGGCGTTTCCACTGCAAATACATCCAATGTTGTGTATTACGGAACAACTGACGGCATCGTGAAGCGGATTGACAACGCGGACGGGGGAACGCCAACCGTGACGACAATAACGCCTCCGGGATTGAACGGAGGAACGTCAACCGGCGGATTTGTTCGTTGTGTTGCCGTTGATCCTCAGAACTCCAACAACGCACTTGTGGTGTTCGGCAATTACAATTTCCAAAGTTTGTGGTACACCACCAACGGAGGTACAAGCTGGACAGATGTTGAGGGAAATCTTGCGGGACCATCCGGACCGTCAACGCGGTTCGCGTCCATCTTTCATGTGAATGGTGAACTTCAAGTGTTTCTCGCGACAAGCATCGGCGTCCTCTCAACGACAAATCTCAACGGCGCGTCAACGGTGTGGGTACAGGAAGGAGCGAGTGAAATGGGAAACATTATTGTCGGCTATTTGGACTATCGCCCATCGGACGCGACGATTGTAGCAGGGACGCATTCACGGGGAGTATTCACGGCGCAGTTTGAGGTATTGTCATCGGTTGTTGTTGATGTCAACTACAATTGGAATATGCTTTCTAATCCCCGCTCAACATCAGACAGCGTGAAACTTCTCTTCCCCAACTCGTCGTTCAATTATGCTTTTGGTTACGGTAGCACTGGATATCAGCAATCGTACACGATGGTCCCCGGTCGCGCTTATTGGTTGAAGTTCCCGGGTTCGGAGAGTGTCACCATTTGGGGTGTGGATCACGACTCCCTTGCAATTGCAGTATCCGCAGGATGGAATGGGATTGGGACACCCTTATTTGCAGTGCCAGTAGATTCGATCGCTCAAATTCCCCCGGGTATTGTCATATCAGAGTATTACGAGTTTGGGGATGGAGGGTACAACCCTGTTGACACGCTGTTGCCGGGTCGCGGATACTGGGTGAAGCTGAGTGGGAGCGGAGACTTGATT
>CAZJYO010000130.1:0-7907 GCA_964550275.1 uncultured Chitinophagales bacterium | reverse complement strand
AACACCTGACGCACTCTTCAGTGCTTCACGTGCCTCGGTTACCTCGAAGGGTTTCTCAAACTCCACGTTGACGGACTCGCTGTGTCCGCCGAACACCGGAACCCGGACGCAGGTCGCATTTACTTTGATCGAGTCATCACCCATGATCTTTCTCGTTTCCTGCACCATTTTGTGTTCTTCGCGCGTGTAGCCATCGTCGAAGAACACGTCCACATGCGGGAGAACATTGAACGCGATCTGATGCGGGAACTTTCGTTCTGCAGGGCGCAAGCGAGCCACCTCCTGCTCAAGTTGGCTTAACGCTTTTTGTCCGGAACCTGTTACCGATTGATATGTCGAGACGACAACGCGCCGAATCTTCCAACGATCATGGAGCGGTTTTAGCGCAACAACCATTTGGATCGTCGAACAATTGGGGTTTGCGATGATTCCTTTGTGATGAAATATCATCTTGCGGTTCACTTCCGGAACAATGAGGGGAACCTGCGGGTCCATTCTGAATGCACTGCTGTTGTCGATCACCAGCGTCCCGGCTCGAACGGCATGAGGAGCGAACTCTTTGCTGATCGTCGCCCCCGCGGAAAAGAGTGCAACGTCTATTCCATTGAATGACTCCGGAGTTAGAGTTTCAACCCGGTGAACTTTTCCGCCGAATCCGATCTCCTTGCCGTTGGATCGTTCCGATGCAAGAAAGCGTATGTCACCAACCGGGAATTTTCGTTCCTCAAGAACCTGGATCATTTTCCGGCCAACAAGTCCCGTCGCGCCCGCAACAGCAACCGTGCAGAGTCTCATACGAGCTGTTCCATCATTTCGCGTTCGCGAATCACGGAAACGTTTGACCCATCGACAAGAACCTCTGCCGGACGCAGTCGCCCGTTGTAGTTGGAGGACATGGCGAACCCGTACGCTCCGGTACACATCAGCGCGAGAAGATCGCCGCGATGAACCCGTGGCAACATCCGGTCTTGCGCGAAGAAGTCGCCGGATTCACACAGCGGGCCGACAACATCCACAATCTCGTGCGCACCGCGGGAAACATTCACCGGAACAATCTGGTGATGCGACTGATATAACGCCGGACGGATCAAATCATTCATTCCCCCGTCAACAATGATGAACACTTTGCCTTCCACCTCCTTTCGATACAGCACTCGCGTCAAAAGAACACCCGATTGCGCTACGATACACCTACCCGGTTGAATGGAAATCGAACAGCCTGTTTGGCTCAAACGTTTGATGGCCGGTCGAATCATACCTGAAATGGAAAACGATTCGCTCTCCGGCTGTTCTTGCGGGATCAGCGGGTGCTGCACACATCCCTTGTACTGCACACCAAACCCACCGCCAAAATCAATGTGCTCAACCGGAATTCCAGCGGCACGGATGCCCTGTATTACCAAAAGCAGTTCCTCTGCCGCTTGAACAAAGAGATTCGGATCAAGGATTTGTGAACCGAGATGGCTGTGTACTCCGCGGACCTGCAGGCCCGACATTGCCATGGCCTTCCGAAGAATTTCTACAGCGCGACCCTTCGGAACACCAAACTTGTCATGCATTGTCCCGGTGACAACGTAATCGTGCGCACCCGCGGCAATATCAAGATTGATGCGGAGGAGAATATCGGCTTTCCGGTCTATGCTTATCGCAATGTCATTGATGACCTCGAGTTCCTCGGCCGATTCCACGATAAGAGCACGCACGCCGGTTTCAAGCGCCGCTGTAATCTCATCATCTCTCTTTCCAATACCGCTCATGGTTATTCTGTCCGGCGAAAACCCGGCGGAAAGCGCCAGTTGAAGTTCGCCCGCCGAGGCGACATCTGCGCCGAGCCCTTCACGCGCGATGTGTTCCATCAACCCGATGTTGTTGTTTGCCTTCACCGCGTAGCATGTCAAATGTTTTTCGCCATCAAAGGCACTCTCAACATCGCGGCAGGCATCGACAAGGACTTGCTTGCTATAAAGATAGAGCGGCGTGCCGAACTGCTCAGCCACAGCGGCCAAGTCCGCATCCTCACACATCAGGGTTTGACCTTCATAACGAAACGTGTTCATGAAAACTCCGGTTGTACGCGCAATGCCGTCATCAGCATGCGCAATGGTTCAAACACCAGTCCGATAATGGACTGAAATCCGTTGCTCACCGCCGGAACTTGCATCATAACGATGACCGCAATGATGCCGAAGAATCCGACGCGCCGGTAGTGTGAAGCCAGGTTTTCCGGCAGAACGGACGCAACGACGTGACTCCCGTCGAGCGGTGGAACAGGAATAAGGTTAAAGACCGCGAGGACGATATTCAGATACGCTCCGCCGAAGAACATCTTCATAAAGAAAATGCCAACCTGATATCCGAATGATTCATCTGCGCTGGCGTCAAATGGCAGAACAAACTGCAGAGCAACAACCATCAGAGAACATACAATGGCGAGAATGATATTTGAACATGGTCCAGCGATGGAAACCAAAAGATCATCGCGGCGCGGTTGGGTGAAATGTGAAGGATTGATGGGAACGGGCTTCGCCCAAGCGATAAAGACCGTTCCGGCGGAAAGCAGTGAAATGGCCGGAACAATAATCGACCCGAACATATCAATGTGGGGAATCGGATTAAGCGTAAGCCGACCGAGGTCGCGGGCAGTTGGATCGCCAAGCTTGAGAGCGACAAGCCCGTGCGATACTTCATGAACGACAACAGAAAATAGCAGAATGGGAAAGAGGGGAAGCTGTTCAAACATCCGTCAAGAAGCTTCCGTCGCTTTGTTCGTGATCCGGTGTCCGTTGGATGCAAACGGGGAAAAATATCGCGACACATCCGTCTTGAATCCCTCCGGCTGAAAGACGCCCGTCGAAGGGTTCTGCGTGTACACCCCCTTGTATCGCTTCCCGACAATGTGCTCAAGCATGGAAGCAAGGGCCGCGACGTCATCCGTATTGGAATAACATCCGAAGCTGGCGCGGACCATGCCCGGAAACACTGACGCACCGGTTTCCACCACACCGCACCCTGCGTCCATTGCGTCCTCTTCCTTGATGTTGAGCAGTTTCTTCACATAGGGTTGGGCACAAAAATATCCGTTGCGAACGCCAATCCCGCCTTCTGCTGCGAAGATAGCCGCCACCAATCCGGGATGCATGCCTTCAACATTAAACGCGATGACGCCAACCTTGTCGCCAGTGTTTGTGGTCGGCCCGTAGAAGACAAGACCCGGAATTCGTTTCAACACGTCATACGCGTGGGCAACGAGTTCCCGTTCATGCTCCGCAATATTCTCCATGCCTGCTTCCATCATTACCGTCAGCGACTCTGCAAGAGCGATTCCACCGACAACATTCGGACTGCCTGCTTCATCGCGATGAGGCGCATCATTCCACTGGACGGAATCCAGCGTTACAATAGAAGCAACGCCTCCTCCAACGGCATCGGGTTCTCCGCCTTCAAAGAATGAGAGCGGCCCGACAAGAACGCCGGTGCCGAACGGCGCATAAATCTTGTGCGCTGAGAATGCCAGGAAATCAATGTGGCGCGGATCGTCATTGGGCAACATGTCAACAGGCCTGTGTGGAACAAGCTGTGCCGCATCGACAAAAATCATCGCCCCGGCGGCATGAGCCCATTGCGCGATGTCGTGAATGGGTTCGCAGATGCCGGTAATATTTGAAGCACCTGTAACCGCAACCAACCGGACTTTCCCTTTGTAGCGAGCGAGTGTTTGTTGAAGCGCATCAAGATCGAGATACCCGAGTTCTTTGACCGGAATGTGAATCACGCGTGCGTGTTTGCGCCAGGGAAGATCGTTGGAATGATGTTCCATTCCTGTTGTTACAACGACATCATCTTTGGAGAAGGCAAACCGTTGCGCCAGCTTGTTCGTGCATTCGGTAGTATTCTTCGTGAAAATCACGTGGTTTGTTCGCGGATCTGCTCCGACAAATTCTGCAACAACATCGTGGGCGCTATCATATGCCTCGGTCGCAATCATCGACTTGAATCCCAACCCCCTGTGAACGCCGGAGTACCAGGGGAGGAACTCCTCGATGCGATGCATAACCCGGCGAAACGTCGGCGTGCTTGCTCCGTTATCAAGAAATACATACGGGCGTTCGGATCCGTCAAGCAGCGGTACAAGCGTATCAATGCCGATGATTTCGTTCCGAAGATCTTTCACATCCAACGGTCTGCCGTTGCCACCGGTCGTTTTCGCGCGCAATGACGCTGTTTCCTTGTTCACCTGCATACTCTATCCCCTCGGATGAAACGTTCGATGAACTTCTTTCAAATACTCACGATCGACATGCGTGTAAATCTGTGTTGTTGCAATATCAGCATGGCCAAGCATTTCCTGCACAGATCGGAGGTCGGCTCCTCCTTCCAGCAAATGCGTGGCAAACGAATGCCGGAACGTGTGAGGATGGACTTCCTTTGTAATGCCGGCTTTCTTCGTATAATCCTGGACGATGTTCCATACAGACATGCGTGAAAGCGGCTTGCCTCGTGCATTCAAAAATAACACATCCTGGGAAGCCCCGCGACCTTGAAGCGCGGTGCGACATTCCCTTACATATCTCTCTATCCAACGCAGGGCGGAGCCGCCAACAGGAACAATCCGTTCCTTGGAGCCCTTGCCGAATACGCGGAGAATCCGTTCATCCGCAAGAACCTGGGTTTGCCGCAACGCCACTACTTCCGACACGCGCAACCCGGACGCGTATAACACCTCAAGAATAGCGCGGTCGCGAATCCAAAGGTTTTTCTTGTCCTTGGCACCGGCCTCCGGTTGGCGGAGAATTGCCTCCACCTCGTTCTGGTTGAGAACCGCCGGAAGCGTCCGGGCCAGCTTCGGGGTTTCAAGATACTCCACCGGATTGTTCTTTGTTGCCCCGTCTCCGAGGAGAAACTTGTGAAAGCTTTTGATAGCGGAGCTTGCCCTCTTGATGGAACGGGGAGAGAGCCCCTCTTTTTTTAGTGCAACCAAAAAACCTTCGGCATGCCGGGGATCAATTCTGTCCGGCTGGTGGATCTTCCGACCGGAAAGAAACTCAACGTAGCGGGTAATGTCAAGCTTGTACGATGCCACGGTATGTTTCGACGCGTGACGTTCAAGCGCCAGGTAGCTGAGAAACTGATCGCGGTGCCGGATCATTGCGTGTCCGGCTCGGCTTGCAGTGGTTCCGCGCTATCGGGTTGCGAGGGTACGGGCTGGCGTCTCGGCACGCGTTGCTTCTTTTCCGGGGCGGGATATGGAATCCGGTTATGATATGTTCCCGACAATACTCCGAGAAACGCTTTTTTTATCGCGGTAATATCCTTCAGCGTCAGCGGACATTCATCGAGTTCGCCCTCTTCCCACCGCCGTTTTACCATTTCATCGATCATGGCTTCGAGCGCCCCGGGTGTGGGATCATCTATAGCACGGGCTGTTGCTTCGATTGTGTCGGCAAGCATAAGAATACCGGTTTCGCGCGTTTGGGGTTTCGGCCCCGGATACCGGTAATCCTGTTCATTGATCTCGTCGATTTTTGTCTCGTCCTCCGATTGCTCCGCGAGCTTGCGCGCCTTTTGGTAAAAATATTCCATGCGCGTCGTGCCGTGATGCATCGGGATGAAATCAATGATCTCCTGCGGAAGTTTGTTCTCCTCGGCGAATGCTACGCCGTCCTTGACGTGGGCCGCGATAATCAGTGAACTCATCCTGGGGGCAAGCTTGTCGTGACGGTTGCGCGAACCCTTTTGGTTCTCCACAAAATATGTCGGCTGTTTGATCTTGCCGATGTCGTGAAACATCGCGCCCGCACGCGCAAGAATGGGATTGGCGCCGATCGCTGACGCCGCCGCTTCCGCGAGCGCGGCAATGTTCATGCTGTGATGATACGTGCCGGGTGCTTTCTCGACAAGCTTTCGCATCAGCGGATGATTGGTGTTCGCCAGTTCGATCAGCGTGAGTTCGGTGGTGACCTTGAATGTCCGTTCGACAATGACCAAGGCGCCGTAGGTGAGCGCCGCAGAAAGCACAGCGTTCACAAGGGCAAGGACAATGCCTCCCGTCAGATCTGACAACGGTTCAAGCCGTTCCAGGCCAAGCGCGAGGATAACGATGGCATACCCGAGAAAAATGAATCCAATTGAACGGAAGATCTGTGTCCGGTTCTTTACGTCGCGCACGGTGTACACAGCAAGAGCACCGGCAACCAGCGAAGAAGCGGCAACAGTGTAGTCGTTTCCGCGGATTCCCGCGGCAAGGAACGCCATCACTACGGTGCCATAGAAACCAACCCTTGAATCAAACACGATCGTCAACAGCATGGAGGCCGCAGGAACCAGGATGAGAAACTCGAGGGGGATGGCGGCCTCAAGGTACCACGAGAGAAACGCGGTCACACTTGCAACAGCGATCACGATGGCAATCAACGCCAGGTGCGCCGCATTTCCGGAAATCCTTTTGCGGAAAAGCTGCAGGTAGATGCCGTAGAGCAATACAATGACGCCGGCGTGCATGGCGATGCCGGCCATTTGCCACATGCCTGATGATTCCGGAGCGCGGTCAGACTGGGCCGTGCGCAACGATTCAAGTTTCATCTTCGTTTCGGCAGTGATGCGTTCGTTCTTCCGGACGATACGCTCATTCTCCTGCACAACCCCCAGCGTCCGCGGAATGGATTCCATTGCCGCGCGCAACACAAGGTCTGTTGCCGAAGCGCTGAAGAGAATGTTCGGACGAATAATGGAAATGCCGATTTTGTAAGCGAGGCCGGTGGTGTCGTTATCGCCGTTGTACATTCCTTCCAGCGTTCGCTGAAGATGCATCACGACGCTCTGTTTGTCATACAACAGCGAGACCGGCAGAATGGTCTCAAGCGTTCCCCTGCGAAGCGCAACCTGCCCGCTTGCAATGGAATCTTTTGGAATCTCCAAATATCCGGAGGACAGAATTTCGTGAAAAATGCGAGCGAGGCCGCTACGCAACCGTTCCGTTGAACCGTGGGACGCAAGCCGGGCGAAAATGCTTTTTTCGTGTTCGGTGAACTTCAGGCCCGCAGATGGACCGGGCATCATACCGGAACTCCAGGCGAAAAGCGTATCCAGCAATGCAAGTTGATGTGCAACGGCATTCTCATCCCGTTCAAAGACGGGAATAACATTGCGCCTCGCCGCGTGAACATCCGCCTGATAATCCCTCTCCTCGCGCTGGACCGGATATGTAAACGGAGCAAACAGGTCCTCTTTTGTCCAGACCGCGCCAATCCTGTAGTTGAGGTCGATTGACTCGCCGCGGGGAAAGAACAGGGAAAGAACGCCGACAAGACCGAGGCCTATGACTGCCCTCGGCCAGAACTTCGACACCCATTCCCGGATTGTTTTCATTATGGACACCAATACGCCCTGATGTTATGTAAACCAATATCGCCAGATGCGGCAAGAGAATCAATTTGGACGACACGAAACAACAAAGCCGGAGTGCATACTCCGGCTTTTGCTGTTTGGTGAATTTTTGGGGCCTTAGTTCTTCTTCGCGCCTTGTTCAACCCAGGTGGCAATCGTCTTGACGTCATCGTCTGAAAGCCACTTTGCTTTCCCTTCCTTGATTTTCTTCTTGCTGTTCAATGGCATCCGGTCGCCAAACGGGGGCTCAACAGCAAGTTTCAAAACGAGATTGCTCTCTTCCGGTTTCCCGGGAACGACTGCATCTCCGTTCTTGCCGCCCTTCTTGAGAAGATCATACGTGTCCAGCGATAACTCGCTCGGATTAAAGTTCTCCTCGGCATGGCACGGCATACAGTTCTTTTCAAGAATAGGAACAACGTCACGCTTGAATGAAATCTCCGTTTTCTTTGCCGGCTTCTTTTCCTCCTGTCCTGTCGCGACAGCTGCAATGAAGATCAGGATCATGACCAAAACTGTTCTCA
>CAZJYO010000129.1:0-8008 GCA_964550275.1 uncultured Chitinophagales bacterium | reverse complement strand
TCCGGGAGAGATTCAGCCGGCAGAAGGTCGAGCGTTTCCTGAACAGGCATCGGCAATTCCTGTACCCCGCGTAGTTGCCGCTCAATGGAACGCGACTTTTGCGCGGCATCGTCAATGGTGTTGCTTGCTTCGACCAGCTTCTTTCTTGTGCGATCGAGCATGTCGCCGAATCGCGTGAACTCCGTTTTGACCGCCGCGAGCAACGTCCACACTTCGCTGGATCGCTTTTCGATGGCAAGCGTTCTGAATCCCATCTGCAAGCTGTTGAGAATCGCTGCGAGCGTCGTCGGGCCGGCAATCGTCACGCGAAACTCCCTTTGCAAAACATCCGCAAGACCCGGTCGCCGGAGAATCTCTGCGTAGAGGCCTTCGGTGGGAAGAAACAGGATTGCAAAGTCCGTCGTGTTGGGCGGATCAAGATACTTCTCGCGAATCTTCTTGCTCTCGTTTTTGATTTTCGTTTCCAACTGCTTTGCGGCTTCCTCGGCCAATACGGCATTCGATTGTTCCTGCGCCTCGACCAGCACTTGATAATCCTCCAGCGGAAACTTCGCGTCAATGGGAAGCCACATGGGTTTGCCGTTGGTGCTTTCGCGGCCCGGGAGCTTCACTGCAAATTCGACGCGATCATTGCTCCCGGCTTTCGTGGCGACATTCTTCGCATACTGATCGGGAGTGAGAATCTGTTCGAGAATGCTTCCGAGCTGAACCTCGCCCCAGGTTCCCCGCGCCTTCACACTGGAGAGCACCTTTTTCAGATCACCGACGCCGGTTGCGAGCGTTCTCATTTCGCCGAGTCCTTCACGCACCGCTTCCAGCCGGTCGCTTACAATTTTGAATGACTGTCCCAGCCGCGCTTCCAGAGTCGCATGCAGTTTCTCATCAACGGTTGCGCGCATCTGTTCCAGTTTTTTGCTGTTATCGTCCTGCAAGGCGGTGAGGCGGGATTCGATTGCCTCACGGATTTTCTCAGACTTCTGCTCGTTGCTCTTCACGAGATCTTGCAATGACCGCGTGAGCGCGTCCGAAAGCTGACCGATGGTTTGGCGCATTTCCTCCCTGCTGGCACGGGCGCTGTCGTCTCCAGTTTTCGTCACGGCGACAAGCTGTTGGGAAAAAGAATCGAGTTGACTGCGGATTGAGGAGGCAAGCTCTTCACGGGTGCTTCGTTCACTCTTGCCTGACTCTTCCCGCCAACGCGCCATTTCTTCCCGCAGTGATCGCTCAAGCCGTTCGATTTCCTGCCGTGTGCCAGAGCCATCGGCGGAAGTCCGGCTTCGATTGATGAAAAATATCAGGGCCAGGATAACAGCCGCACCGAGTAATACAAGCGTTATGGATTCAATCATTACAATGACGTTGGAAACAGGAGGAGAACCATCATGAATCTTGCTGGGGCAATATACGCCAACAGGCAGTCACGTTCAACAAGAAACGAAGGCAGTTCTCCCTCGTGGGAACCGCCTTCGCCTTTCGGAGGTATGTTGCGAGGGACGCCGGTTCAAGACTTCGCGCCACCTTGCATTATTAGAAACGATTCGTGGTAACAGGAACGGGAAATGTACCCGGGTATCGGGATGAAAGGATAATCCTGAGTTTGCGCTCCAGCGCTTCTTCGCTGACGTCGAATGTGCGGGCAAGAGCAGAATACTCCGTGGACGGGTTGACCAGTTGCAAAACCAATGCGCGGGGCATCAGAAGTTCCGAAGCACACACATCCGCTTCGAGATTGAAGATCGCGATTTCGCGCGACGTACACCGGCTTTCGGGAGGATGTTTCAGGAGCACATGCGCAATTTCATGCGCAACGGTGAATCTCTGGCGATGTGGATGGTGGTTGCCGTTGACGCCGATAAGTCTGTGCCGCGGACTGACCAAGCCGGAGAACTCTTCTCCGGCAGTGAACAGCTTGATAACCTGGAACCCGAGGTCTCGCGCCATTGCTTCGATCTGAATGGGCGGACCTTTGCCGTTTGCTACGGAGAGATGCTTTTCCAGCGCATCACGCGCAACCTGCTCGCACAGAGCGTACCGGGGCCGGATGGAAACCTGAAAACGCGATGGTTGGCGAACGGCCTCAGTGTGCATCCTGTATTGCTTTCACAAGTTGATCCAGCTTGCGTTGCTCATGCGCCGGAAGCGACAGGTTCGCCCGGAGAAAGAGCTCTTCCCCCGCCTTTTGCATTGTTTCCTTTTTCGCGGCTTTGTTTTTCCGGGCATCGTAACGCGCAAGCGTTGTTTGCAATGACGGACCGAAAAACACCAGACGGTGTGTTCTCTGAATCAGGTCAACAAGTTTTTCAGCGGGAAGATTGAACAACTGTGCGAATTTCTTCCACGCGTCCGCCGGAACCCTGAGCGGCGATATCCTGTCATGCTCAAGCAACCTGTACACATTCTGGGTAACGCCGATACGCGAGAACAGCTCCTGCGGCCTCAGGTTTTGTTCCACCCTGAGGTTTTTCAAAAAGCCGCCAACGGTCAGAGGCACACTTTGCTGTTCCAACACTGCCGTCAGTTTTTCTTCAAGTTTCCTTTGCGCCGATGCTGAAGCAAGCACGCGCGGTTTCTTCCGTAGAACTGATTCCTCGTACGCGCCATGCGTGGTAATTGCGCGTTCAAGGTAGGCCACTTGTAACATGGTATCTACAGCATTACGCTTCATGAGCAACCATCATTGTTGTTGACGTTGATAATTCCGGATACTGCTGCGCGAGCCGGGCGATGAACTTGTTCCTCACCCTCGCATGGTACACTTTGAGTTGTTGCGCGGGTTTCCCGGTGTACCCCGCAATCTCTTCATAAGGCACATCAAGAGCGCGACATCTCAGGAGAACGCGTTCCCATGTTTCCATTTGTTCCAGAGTTTCCGCAATCGCTCTCAGCTTGCCGGAAACCCGCGAATCGTCACCTTCCTCCCCGTCACTGTTCAAAGCGTTCTGGTATGCGGACATCACAGCCCTCATCACGCTATGCGTAAGTTCATCATTGCCCTGTCCATCCAGCTTGTCATAGGATTCCATGGGAAAGCCGGTGGACGCGATATGCCTCACATGGTCTCTGACTTTGTTCTTGAAGACAGTCATCACCCAGATATGGAAGTCGTTATCGCTTTTCCTGAACTCAAAACTCCTGATCTTGTTCACGATCGCGAGAAGCACATCGCTCACCAATTCCTCGGCTTCCCCGGCATCGATGCGAAATGTATTCACCGCCTCTGATACAAGCCGGTTTTGATAGACCTGAATCAGGTGCGTACATCCGGCCCGATTGCCGGCTTTAAGCTCTTCGACTATCTGTCTGTAGGAAATCCGTGCCATACCTCACTTCTAATAAGAACGGATTCAGGTAACAGCCGTTACAAATAGCTTAACCAGACCTCTTTTCGCCTGCGCTTCACACCTGCAAACCAGCGGCAAGCCGGATACAGGAGCAAAATCACGGCAAGCCAAACGGCGTACACCTGAGGCAGAGTAAACCCGTACCCCTCAGGCCAGAACCAAGGCGGTGTGTTTTGAAACATGAATGTCGGATCGTAACCCGTAAGATAGGCCGCAACAACTGCCAGCCCGTGAATAAGGGGAATGTGCAGTACATAATAGAAGAACGGCACCCGACCAAAGACGATAAAGAAATCGGCCAGCCAACCCTTCACTTTTTCAAAGTACACAAGCGAAGCAATGGCAGGTCCGAGCGTCATCATCAGGTAGAGTAACGAAGGTGGATATTTGACGCAGTCGATGAATGAGAAGACTGTGTGAAGTAGGGATGATTTCGATGACCAGGGTTGTCCATCGCCATAAAGATTTGTTGCACGAATGAGAATGAAGCCGGCGATGAGACCGAAGCCGAGGCGTATGAGTGTTTTTCTGCGCTCGCGCTCTTCTTTCAGCAGAATAGTCCCGAAAGCAAATCCCGCAAGCATCACGCCGATCCACGGCAATACCGGATACACCGCCGCGATGAAGTGGCCGGTTTTCCATTCGATGCCCCCGCCTTCGTGAAGAACCATCCACGGCCAGCCCAAAACTCCCAGCTGTTCAGGCAAAACGGGATCGAGCGCGTTGTGGAGGATAATAATCGCCACACCGATGATGCCGACTGTCCGCACCGAAAGGTGAATCAGCACCGATAGCGCGATCATCGCAACACCCGTCGCCCAGATCACCTGCAGAATAACGAATGAATAATCAAGATTGAACAGCCAACCGAAACGCACCCAGGTGATTTCAATAAGAATCAGCCAAAGGCCGCGTGTCCAGAGAAACTTTGAGACTGCCGATTTGGATTTGCCGCGCGAGTAAGAGAGAAACACCCCGGTCCCGGCAAGAAAGACAAATGTCGGCGCGCAGAAGTGCGTAATCCAACGCGTCATGAACAAGCCCGGTGTGGTTTGCGTGAGATCGAGCGGATCGAAGCGGACATTCGTGAAGTAATCGCGGACGTGATCCAACGCCATAATAACCATGACGAGTCCGCGAAGAAGGTCAACTGAATCGAGGCGCGTGGGGTGTGACGAGATTCTTGTGGAGTCTGTTGCCGGTTGAGTCAACACAACCTCCGAAAGTGGGATGGACACTCGGGAACGCAGAAAGAGTACATAGATATTCGACGAGATTCAAGCGAAGATGATATGTTGTTACTTTCTTTGAAGTCCCGCTCTTTGAGATTCCGCACCAGCGGGATTCAGGAAGCGGAAAAAGTAACCAAAGTCCCGCTCTACGGGATCCCGCTCGATTGTATTATGGTTATTGATGCGGGAAACTTTGCGAAATCGAAACGCACAAGAGTCGTAAATCCCCATTTCCACTTCTTTTTGAAAAGAAGTGGACAAGAAAACTTTCGGAATCGCCTGCCTTGCCGGCAGGCAGGCAAACCCTGCAATCGTTCATAGTCGAAAAGTTGGGGTGTGTAGTTGGTATTCCTCCCCACACAGCCTGCGATTCCGAGCGCGCTACTCTACAATTCCATTCCTAAGAAAGCCGTCCAGACGAGCCATGTCGAATCAAACCCCTCGAGGTGAGGCAAAGAAATATCATGTAATGAGTTCCAACCTTCCCTCTCTTTGCTAAGAGAGGGACGAGGGTGAGTTCGATTTCTTCTGGAGCACAAGGAAGAGTGCCGGACGGATTGGTCAGGTTCGCCCGGCACTTCGAGGTATGATGTTGCTGGTCGTAGTGTTAGACTGCACGACCGGCTAAAAGGTTGACAGGTGAACGGACAAACTGGACTAATTTCCTGTAGAAAAATAAAGGAAGTATGGATATTCCAACGAATCTCCCGTTAAGGATCGCACACCGGTACTAACTCTGACAGAATACCCCTGACTGGGAAGTAATGAATCGCTGGGAGTAATAGTCACTAAGTTCGGACTTAGTCGGATTGTCCCGGGGATGGGGGGAGTGGTGGAAATTTGCGAAGCCACCGATGCAGTATCCAACCACCCGTTAAAAAAAAGAAGTATTTGCTGTGTTCTCAATACAAACGATTCGCCATTGGATGGACTTGTATGATCCACGCGGAATTGATCCACGTAGAAGGACCAACTATATGCAGCAGGCAATGAATCACCTGCGGCACTCCGCACTCCGTTTTCAAGAGTAACTGAATACGTTTGACTCGAAAGAAAGCCTAAACGGGGAACAAATCGAAATCCCCGCGAACTTGGAAACTCCAAACTTCCATCAATTTCAGGAACGACGGTGAAATTCTGTCGTATCGTTGAGGTATCAATCGGTGCTGAAAATGAAACAAGCACGCTGTTATACGAATTCGTGTAGCTTGTCGGGCTTACACTCTCCACAGCGAACCCTCTCGTCGTGAACCTGGAACTGAATGGAGCTGGCAAGGAATTACCAAGTGTATCTCTCGCCGTCGTCGCAACGGAAATCGTGAAGACTGTTAGATTGGGAAAATACTCGCTCTGTGAAAACGAAACGACTGAACCGTTTGTGTACCATGTGCCTGGCGCGGATGGAGAGAGTGCCAGCGATGGCAATATCTCAGAGTCAACGGGACTGTTGAATCTCACACTGATTGACGTTGAGACTGACACGTTTGTTTCCTGAGAACCCGGGGCAACGGAAATTACACGGAAGAATGGCTCAGGAAGAAACTCAATTGGTGTTGAATAAAGTTTATTTCCGTTGATATCAACAATTGAGGTGTCGAATGAAACAACATAACGTCGTCCAATCGAGTACGTCATTCTGCCGAACAAAATCGAATCATTCACAACGAATGAAAAAGCGTCGCTGTATCTTGCACTTCCGCCTATGACCGACACAGTTAAATCAGCGGGATTGTCAAAGCCACTAACACTGATTCCATCTCTGACAAGATTCCGATCCATCAATTTGTTGAACTGAACCACAAAATGTGGAAGCGATGATCCGTCACCCTGATTGTACACGCGAAACGGTCCGACTCCGTTTGCAGGTGGATATGTTGAAATGATACGCGGCTGGATTGCCGGGTCTATGAGACTTTCGTCGTCAGAAGACGTTGCAGGCGCGTCATTATCCTCTTCGCATCCAGATGATGCAATAGTGATGAAGAGAAAAAATACCACCAGAGAGCGATTCTTGGTAAGTGTAAGCATCAAGTCCAACCTACAATATTCAAACAAGAGATTCCAGACTTCTCCCGACCGCGAGTATCTCAATTTGGCAACTCGGCGAACGACCGAGACGGTCGTTCCACTGCATATATGTGTGGGTCAGCCGTCTCGGCTGACCGCTAGGCATCGAACTGAGAAACTACCTCGATCGTCAAAGGTTGGTGTACAGCGTTTTTGTATTTACATCCACTCCCAACATTTTCAGATTCAGGTGCAATTCCATCAAATGATGGATATGGTGCTCCACAACAAACATCCCGAATCGCCAACACTTGATTTCGCCCCATTGCGGAGTATTGAGCATCGCCTGCTGAAAGAATTCCTCTCCGCGCGATCGGACGGCACTCTTGAACATTTCTGTTCCTTCGCGAAGTTGAACCACTGCTTCATCCGGCCCCACGGACGGCTGACGCCTGTTCACCACAAGAATTTCCCTCATGGACTTCAATGGCCAATCGCTTCCCGCCATGACTTTCGCATTGAACATCAACGCACGCGGGATGTGACTTAGAAGCTGTCCCACAGAAAACGATGTCGGCGTGAGACGGAAGTCCAGTTTATCGAGCGGAACCAGACGGAACATGGATTCTGTCGGCTTATTCACGTCGTCAAACCAGAAAAAGAATTGTTCGATTGTCATGAGTTTCCTCCGGACGAAAGAATACGTGTTCCTTGGGAGAACATCAAACACACCCTCAGTCCCCCGCTTAAGGAGAATCAGTCATCATCCATCCCAACACCGACCTTAAGGTCGGTGTTGGGGGTGAAAGGACGGACAAACCGGACTTGTTTTCAAAAAGAAAGGACACCATTCAATGGCGCTTGCGTCCCTCTCTTCATCTCCCTATTTTGTGCCACCACCCAACCGTCTTCAAATTCATCGGAGTTTGCCATGTTGCGATTTACTTCTCTCCTCTGCCTTGTCATGTTCTCGCTGTTCACCACTGTTGCCGGTGCAACGCCCAATGACTCGACTGCAACAAAAAAGGATTCAACAAAGAAAACGGACGACAAATGGGACGTTACGGCGTCTCATGGTCCATCAAAAACCATTGAGATTGAAACGGATGAAGGAACATGGATTTCGCTGGACGTCAGTCCGGACGGCAAACAGATTGTCTTCGACGTACTCGGCGACATCTACATGATGCCGATCAGCGGAGGCGAGGCAACATTGATTCTCGGCGGACCGGCCTATGAAACACAGCCGCGCTTCAGTCCCGACGGAAAGAAAATCTCGTTCACCTCGGACCGCGACGGCTGCGACAATATCTGGACGTCCAATCTCGACGGAAAAAACCCAAAGCAGATTACGAAAGAAAAGGACCGCCAGACCAACAACGCGGTGTGGACTCCTGACGGGCAATACCTGATCGCACGCAAGCATTA